>QGNM01000004.1 GCA_003228095.2 Chloroflexota bacterium
ATACCACCAGGCATACCACCAGGCATACCACCAGGCATACCACCAGGCATACCACCAGGCATACCACCAGGCATACCACCAGGCATACCACCAGGCATACCACCAGGCATACCACCAGGCATAGGCTGAGGGATTTCTGAAATCAGAGATTCAGTAGTTAAAATCATAGAAGCTATGCTAGAAGCATTTACCAAAGCAGTTTTAGTGACTTTTACTGGGTCTATAATGCCAATTTCATATAAATCACCATAAACATGATTTTCTGCATCAAACCCATGGTTTTTATTCCCTTTCTTGACATTCGCTAAAACAACATCTCCAGCCAGCCCAGCATTTTCAACTATCAGCTTTAAAGGTTCTTCTACCGCTTTTGCTACTATTTTATAACCGGTAAGTTCGTCACCCGTAGCTGTGCTTGCTTTTAATATTCCTGCTGCGACTCGTATTAAAGTAGCTCCGCCGCCAGCGATAATGCCTTCTTCAGAAGCTGCTTTTGTTGAGGCTAGTGCATCTTCCATTCTTTGTTTTCTTTCTTTTAATTCAATTTCAGTAACGGCACCTACATTAATTATGGCAACCCCGCCAGATAATTTAGCTGCCCTCTCATTCAGTTTTTCTTTATCATAATCTGATGTTGTGTCTTCAGCTTGGAGTTGTATTTGTTTAATTCGGTCCTTAATAGCCTTTGAATCTCCAGCTCCTTCTATAAATGTTGTATCTTCCTTTGTTGCAATTGCTTTTCTTGCCCTGCCTAAATCTTCAATTGTTGCGGATTCTAAACTCCTACCAATTTCCTTTGAAATTAGATTTGCACCAAATAGTATCGCCAAATCTTCTAATATAGCTTTTCGGCGATCTCCAAATCCAGGTGCTTTTATTGCTAAGCAGTTAATTGTGCCTCTAAGTTTATTAACAACTAATGTTGCTAATGCCTCTTTCTCAATATCCTCAGCTATTATCACAATATCTTTACTTTTAGCTGACAAGGCTTCTAGAACAGGCACGAGTTCGTTGGCAGACGATATTTTTTCTGAAGTTAGCAGAATGTAAGGATTATCTATCTCGGCTTTCTGCCCTTCTTGATTAGTTACCAAGTAAGGTGAAATATATCCTCTATCAACTCTCATTCCTTCTACATATTCGACTTCATCAGTTATTCCCTTACCTTCTTCTATCGTTACAATACCATCCTGTCCTATCTTGTCCATCACATCAGCAATCATGTTGCCCATTCGTTCATCATGTGCAGATAAACTTGCTATTTGAGCCATTTGATCACGACCTTGAACTGGGTTTGCTAAAACGCCTAGTTGATTACTGATTTCATTCACAGCTTTTTGGATTCCAGCCTTTAGTGCCATTGGGTTGGCTCCAGCAGCTACGTTCTTAAAACCTTCATGTACAAGTGATTGCGCTATAACTGTTGAAGTCGTGGTTCCATCACCAGCTATGTCGTTTGTTTGTTTAGCTACATCTTGTATGAGTTGAGCTCCCATATTCTGAAACGGATCAGGAAGATCAATTTCACGTGCAATAGAAACTCCATCACTATAAACTCGTGGTGGACCAAAACCTTTATCTAAGACAACATTCCTGCCAGCTGGTCCTAGAGTTATACCTACGGTTTTTGCAACTATATCGATACCTTTTACAAGCTGCTTTCTTGCATCTTCTTTAAACTGGAATTTTTTTGCCGTCATAATTGATCTTCTTTCTCGTGTTTTTTTGAGACCATTTATTATCTATTGATATTAAGTACATCAATAGCCCCTAAGTGGTCATGATTAGTGATAAATGTGTAAATATTTGTAGGTGACATAGGTAGTTGAGGAATTCTGCAGCCGATAGCGTCATTTATTGCATTAGATATTGCTGGCAATGGAGGTACAATTGATGCTTCTCCAACTCCACGGGCACCGTAAGGGTGTCCTGGGTTGTGGCTTTCTACAATTTGAGCGTCTATCATTGGTACGTCCCAAGAGGTTGGCATACGATAGTCTAATAGCGAAGAGTTAGTCATTTTACCGTGCTCATCAAATACGTATTCTTCATGAAGCGCCCACCCTATTCCTTGTACGGTCCCTCCCTGTATTTGCCCTTCGACGTAACCAGGGTGAATTGCCTTACCAACATCTTGGAAAGCAGTATATTTTAGTATATTAACTTTACCAGTTTCCATATCAACTTCTAAATCCACAATGTTTGCGCTAAATGAACCAGCGCATCCAGTTGAGGTTATATTCCCTCGACCTGTTATAGGTCCACCAGTATCATCTAACATGGATGATAGGTCTTTAAAGGACATGATTAATTTGGGGTCAGTAGTTGATTTAGCATGGCCGTTTTCAAAAACAACAGTCGTTTTATCGACATCCCATATTTTCGACACCCTTACTTCTAATTGATCTTTTATATCTAACGCACATTGGTAAGCAGCCCACCCACTTTTATGTGATGCACTACTACCAACGCTAGCAGAGGTATACCCAATAGAGTCAGTATCCGCCACAGTTGGATTAATCAGTTCTGGGCTAATACCTAAAACCTCAGCAAACTGTTGTGCTATCGAAATCCTTGTTCCGCCTACGTCTACTGAGCCCATTATTAAGGTAACCGTTCCATCTTCAACTACGTTTGCCATGACTGTTGCGGCACCGTTGATATTTCCACTGTATCCAAAAGCTATTCCTCTTCCAACCTTGAGAAATTTACTAGTCGTTTTTGGCAATGGAGCTGAATAATGTGGGTGTTTAATTACCGATTGAGCTGTCTGAATCATGCCTATGTCTGGGTATATTGTTCCATCAGCCTTCCTTGTGCCTTTGTCAGCTGCATTTTTTAATCTCAAGCCTACAGGATCAATCCTTAATCTTCTTGAAATTTCATCAACTGCTGTTTCAACAGCTAGAGCAGAATTTGGGGTTCCTGGAGCACGGTAAGCTCCAGTTTTTGGTTTGTTGGTGACTATGTCATAACCAGTAACTTGTAGGTTGGATATATTATAAGGGGCGAATGCCGTATTACATCCATTTTCAATAAATGAGCCGGGAAACGCGCCGGCTTCTAGATAAATATCACATCTTGCTGCGGTAAATTTTCCGTCTTTGGTAGCTCCAATCTTTGCTTTTACAATGCCTCCTGAAGTTGGACTAGTACATTGAAAAACTTCAGATCGATCCAATGAAATTTTCACAGGTCTGCCACTTTTTCTTGAAAGCATTGCAGCTACAGGTTCTATGTGTGCGGTAATTTTGCCACCGAAACCGCCGCCTATTTCCATAGGTATAACTTTAATTTGTGATACTGGGATTTCTAATATTGCCGAGACTTCATGCCTTACGCTGAAGTGACCTTGATTACTGCACCAAATCTTTAGCTGACGATCATCTTTTGACCATAGAGCAGTGGCAGATTGAGGTTCAATATAACCCTGGTGTACTGTTTTAGTTATGTATTCAGTTTCAACCACAACATCAGCTTCACTAAAACCAACCTGAACATCACCGCTTGAAAACTCACAGTGACCTACTATGTTTGTAGATTCAAACCTGGAATCCCTAAGCGAAGCGGTAATGGGAGTTTCAAGTAAAATCGGCGCATGATCATCCATAGATGATTTAACATCGCTTACAGAACGTAGTACATCGTACTCGACTTTTATTAAGGACAATGCTTCTAATGCGATATAAGGACTAATAGCTGCCACGGCTGCCACAGCGTGTCCTACATATAAAACTTTATCTTCAGCTAACACGTTATTACTAAGGTATTTTGAGCTTGATACAGTTCCTTCGAGATCTTTATAAAGTCGATCATGTTTTTTTATTAAATCTTCTGCTGTTAGGACTGCTTTTACTCCTGGGAGATTTTTAGCTTCATTGGTATCAATTGATACTATTTTGGCATGAGCATGTGGGCTTCTTAATATTTTCCCGTAAATGGTGTCAGGCAGATTTAAATCTGCCCCATAGAGAGCCTTGCCCGTTACTTTTTCAACTCCGTCAGGTCTAAGAGGGCGTTGTCCAATATATTTGAAATCTCTATTCTTTTTGATTTCTGTACTTTTCATTTATGAATTAAAATCCTCTAGTCGATAGAAACAATATGACTATTACGACCGGTATTGTGATTAACCAAAGTATCTGTCTAGGCCCTATGTTCATATTTTTATTAAAACTATCTTTTAAAACTATCTTTGATGTATTTAGGTAATATTATATGTAAGAAAAAAAGTACATAGCAACTTTTCAGGCAATAAATTTTATATGACATACAAACTAATCGCATTAGACATAGACGGCACAATAAAAAATTTTAACAGAGAAATCACGAAGATTACACAGGAATCACTCGATACAGTACGGGATTCTGGTGCGCTAGTTACCTTAGCTACTGGTCGATCATTTAATTCTGCTATTATCGCTACTCGATCATTAAAGCTAGAAGCTCCAATCATTTCGTTTCAAGGGGCACATATTGGAGACCCAATAACTTCACAGGTAATTTGGCATATGCCTCTAACAGAAAAAATGACTTTAGACGCGCTTGCATACCTTGAAAATTGGCCAGGAGAGATTTTGGTTTTTATCAAAAACAAAATATATGTTAAAACAATTACTAAGTGGACTGAGTCATATGTAGACAGAACCGGGACTGAGATAGTGAAAGTGAATGAGTTAAACTCTGTTGCAAATAAAAAACCAACCCGCTTAGTTTTAGTAGCCGATAACAATGCTATTGCTGACATAGAAAAGCAGTTAATTGATGTTTTTCAAGATATGCTACATGTCACACGCTCGTTACCGAATTTTTGTGAAATCTTGCATCCTTTTTCTGGGAAACATAAAGCCTTGGAAGTTATATGTAGTCGCTTAGGAATTCCAAGAGAGTCGGTGCTTGCTTTCGGAAATGGATACAATGACGTACATATGTTGAAATGGGCAGGTCTTGGGGTTGCAGTTGAAGGATCAGTACCAGAAGTTATTAACTCTGCAGATGTTGTGTGTGGAACAGTGGATACAGACGGACCAGCCACTTTATTGAAACAGTTTTTAGACAAAGGGTTGATAGGTTGAGATGAAATCTTTAGATAAAACAGCAGCTTATGCTCCGAGAATCGTTGTCGTAGGAGGTATTAATATGAATTTAATTACCTCGTCAGATGTGATTCCTCAGCCTGGCCAAACTGTAACTGGCAATAGTATTTACACAACCCCTGGAGGTAAAGGTGCGAATCAAGCGGTTGGCGCAGCTAGAATGGGAGCTAAGGTCTCAATAATTGGCCGTGTTGGAGATGATCAATATGGAGTGGAATTAATTGAAAATCTAAGATCTGAAGGGATAGACATTGACTCTGTCTACAAGGATTCTCACGCGCAGTCAGGCGTAGCGATAATATTGTTGGATAAACATGGGCAAAACTATATAGTTCAAGTGAGAGGGGCAAATCTATTAATGGGTGTAACTGAGGTCGATGCTGCAGAAGAGAAGTTGATTAATTCAGATGTTTTAATGATACAAAATGAATTGCCATTAAGTGTCACGAAAAATGTTGCATCTAAAGCTAAACAATTAGGAGTTAAAGTTATATTTGACCCAGCACCTGCTGACAACAATTTAAAAGAAATAATAGAGTATGTTGACGTAATTATGCCTAATCAAAATGAAGCTGAGTTTTTAACTGGGATCAAAATAAATAGTGAGACGTCAGCTAGAAAAGCATCAATTGTTTTGTTGGGAACCGGTGTTTCAACTGTAGTAATTAAAATGGGTGAACTTGGAGCTTACTTTGCAACTGCCACAGAATCAGGGTTTATTTCGGCAATTCCGTCTAAGGTTGTAGATTCAGTTGCTGCAGGCGATGCTTTTGGAGCATCTTTCGCGGTTTCTGTTGCGGAAAACTTGTCTTTATATCAATCTGTTATGAAAGGTTGTATCGCAGGGTCACTAGCTGTGACCAAACAAGGAGCTCAAGTTTCAATGCCTGACAGAATTATTGTCGACTCTTTAGTTAGTTGAATCGATCGATTTCTTCAAGTTTCTTGATTTCCTTTTCTATTTTACTTAAATCAGCAAAAGACTCATTTATTAAATGGAACGATCGTTGCAAATACAGGTCTGCTAATTTATGACTTGCGTTATCAGATGTTTTTACAGCTTCGATTATTTTTGGTACTTCATGGTTTTTTGATAGGTGTTTCGATAGCAGTTTTATTTGTGCTTCTGTCTCTTGAGAAAGTCGACCTTCAGTATCATCAGCTGCATATCGTAGCTTGCCTATTAGTTTTGTCAGTTCCTCGAGCTTGTCTCGATCGTTCATAAGGCTATAAACAACTTCGTTTACATCGGCACCTATGTTTGGGTCAATAGAGGTGTCGGAAATTTGTTGATTAATATTTTGATAAAGATTTGAATACCATTCAAGAATTTCATTGACTTTCCCGATTGCTGTAGCAGGATCGTTGCTTTGAATTTTTCCACCATAAATCAAATCATCTTCTCTCACATTTGCTAAATGTTTTAAATTATCTAAGTGATCAATTTGTTCTGGGGAAGGAGGGAATGCAAAAGCGGCCAAATCCTTTTCTATATCGGCCATCTGATTCATTAAAAACGGCGGGACGTATTTTGAAACATCCACCTCTATAGGCTGTACCATTAAATAAGTTGCAAAACATACGGACTCTGACTCTAAGGAATGGAAGTATATAAATGCATGACCTTTTGGGTTTTGGGGGTCTCCGCGCTCAAAATCTAAATTCATTTGGTAATTTGACACTCCATAATTAGTTCTTATGCCAATAACTATTTTATAATTTATTTAATGTTATATCGCGACTTAATATTAAAGCTACTATTACTTTTGCCTCCAGAGACTGCGCAGAACCTAGCAGAAACGGCTCTGAGATATAAGGCGCCATGGGTTTTGCTTGGCAAATATAACAATATGGATACTCCGGAATTGAACACAAAAATTTGTGAAATTTCGTTATCAAGCCCAATTGGATTGGCGGCAGGATTTGATAAAGACTTTCGGATGCTGGATTCATTATCGGAATTAGATTTTGGGTATATAACTGCTGGTACGGTAATACTCAACCCGCAACAAGGGCACCCAAAACCTAGGTTAATTCGAGATGTAACTAGAAACTCGTTATTAAACTCCATGGGATTTCCGAGTAAAGGGTTGGAATTCGCCATTGAATCAATTAAATCAATGTCTTCAAGTAGATTGTCGCCTATTTTTGGGAGTATATCTGGAACTGACATAAATAGTATTCAAATCTCTTGCGCAGGGTTATCCCCATTTATTTCCGGCATAGAAATCAACATTAGTTCGCCAAATACATCTGGTCTTAAAACATTTCATGACCCTGTTAAATTATCCGAAATGATAAAAACTATACGTGACACAACCGATAAACCTTTAATCATAAAGTTACCTCCGCATAGTAACGAAACTAATGAAATTGATGTTGCACTCAAACTAGCCGATAGTTGTATAAGCTCAGGAGCCGACGGGATTACTGTGTCAAACAGCCGCCCCGTTAAAGATTCCAGGCTAGCAGTGGGAGAAGGAGGGCTAAGCGGGGCTCTATTGATTCAGTCTACTCTTAGGATGGTGTCAAGCTTCCGTTCATATTTTGGGTCCGGAATTATAATTAATGCTTGCGGGGGTATTTTTACTGGTGATGATGTTTTTAATGCTTTATTGGCAGGTGCTAATACCGCTCAACTCTACACCGCTCTTGTGTATCGTGGCCCGTTTGCAATAAGGCATATCAAAAAAGAATTGTTGACTCGAATGAGAATTGAGGGGATAAAAAAAATAAGCGAAATTAAATTTAATTAATCTAAGTGTTATTAATTATTTTTATGAGGTGTTTCATAGACAAATTTCCACCACTCATGATAAGGACAACTCGTTTATTTAATAATCGATCTTTTATCTTTAATGCACCGGCTAAAGAGGCCGCACCAGCATGTTCTGCTAGATTGTGAGTATGCTCTAATAGTAACGAAATGGCCGATTCTAGCTCGTTATCAGTAACCAAAATAAAATCATCGATTAGATCTCTCATAATTCCTACAGTATATGCGAACCCAAGACCGGTTCCTAAACCTTCAGCGATGGTATTATTAGGAACGGATTGCAGATCACCAGATTTCCATGATAAGTATGCCGCTGGAGCGGCGTCAGACTGAACTCCTATAATCTCTATTTTCGGGTTAATGGATTTAGCAACAATAGCTGTCCCACATATACCGCTACCAGCTCCAACTGGCACAATTATTGTATCTACATTTGGTAAATCTTCTAATATTTCTAAAGTGTAAGTTCCAACACCTTCAATTAAGTCGGGTGTATTTGCTGAATGAATATATGTATACCCTTCTTCTTTAGATAACCGTTCTACTTCAGATCTTGATTCATCAAAATCTTTTCCATAAAAGCGAACGTCTGCACCTAGCGCTTCCATTGACGCAACTTTTCCAGGGTTAGCATTCTCTGGGACAATTATTACGGCTTTTATATCGTGAAGTTTTGCAGCATATGCAATAGATTGCCCATGATTTCCAGAGGATGCGGTTACTACACCTTTCTTTTTTTGATCCAATGACATTTTGATTAGGTGATTGATTCCTCCGCGCATTTTGAATGCGCCTAGAGGCTGGTGATTTTCGTGCTTTATGTATAATTCAGCATCGATAAAATTTTCTAACGTACGATAACGATGTAATGGAGTTCTAGTCACGTACATTTCAATTCTTTTATGAGCTGAACGAATGTCACTAAGTGTAGGTCGATACGTTGGTATTTTATTCATTTAGATATTTTACAAAATTAATATTTTTACTGATACATACAGATTTGAGTATAATCGACTTAACATGATTATAAAGATTCTTGATAAAGGTGTGTCTTCACTTATAGCCGCCGGCGAGGTCATAGAGCGTCCTGTATCTATAGTCAAGGAATTAATTGAAAATTCTCTTGACGCAAATGCAAAGAAGATAGATGTGATCATACAGGATGGTGGCATTCGTTCAATACAAGTCATAGACAACGGCAATGGCATTCCGGCATCACAGATTGGATTATCATTCCATCGATTCGCAACAAGTAAATTACAGACAATAGATGAGCTAGAACAAATTACAACATTGGGTTTTAGGGGAGAAGCATTAGCTAGCATATCAGCGGTATCTGATACTACGATGATTTCAAGACCTTATTCTCAAGACGTCGCTACAAAAATACAAGTTGTAGGAGGACAAATATTAAATGTGGAGGAACAAGGGTTTCGCTTAGGAACGTCGATTACAGTATCTAACCTGTTCGCCAATTTTCCAGCTCGGAGGAAATTTTTAAACTCTGCTGGATCTGAAGCTTCTAAGATCGTTAATATCTGCTCAAAATATGCGATGGCTTATCCTGATGTGGCATGGAAGTTAACTCTTGGAGAAAAAAATAAATTTGCGACACCTGGAAATGGTCAATTGGCTGACGCAATTTCAGGAATATATGGTATTGAATTGGCTGAAAATATGCTCGGGATAAAATACCCAACAGATCTTAGTATTGGCGTGGCAGGTTTAATTACTTCTCCTAAGATTAGCAGGTCAAATCGATCTGAAATCAACTTTTTTGTTAATGGAAGGTGGATCTATAGTCCACTTTTAAATCAAGCGGTTATACAGGGATATCATGGGTTCCTACAGGAACGCAGATTCCCTGTATGTGTTATTAACATAAAAATAAATCCATCGGATGTTGACGTGAATGTACATCCCGCTAAAACAGAAGTTAGGTTTCTGGATTCCGGGAAAGTATTCAGTGCTGTTCAGCAAGGCGTTAGGCAAACATTAGTTGAAAGGTCCGGTATTCCAGGCGCAGAACTTTATGATAGTAATGATAAAAAGTTTGTTGGAGCGGTAACAGGGTCTGGAGCATTTTGGACTTCCAATCTGAAATCTATACCGAACAATATTTCTGATTCAATTGTTAAATCTTCATTAGCTCAAACTAGTGAAGATTTATCGCACATGAAAGTTTTGCCGCTATTAAGAGTTTTAGGTCAAATTCAAAATACTTACATAGTAAACGAGGGCCCGGATGGAATATATGTGATTGATCAACATGCAGCCCATGAAAGAATTCTGTACGAAGATGTTCTAAATGATAGTAAGAAATTAGGCTCCCAAGCTTTATTACACAGTGTAGTTGTGGAGCTGGATTCTAGCTTGATTGATTCGATTGAATCCATTAGTCAAATGCTCATTAATGTAGGTTTTATTTTTGAGCATTTTGGAGATAACTCATACCTTTTAAGAGGAGTTCCATCTATATTTAATTCTAGTGACCCAAGAGATGGATTCATAGATGTTGTAACAAACCTATTAACTGACAATGTCGATGACCGTCGCGAATCAGCAGCTAAAACTATTGCTTGTCATTCAGCGATTCGCGCAGGAAAGAAGTTATCTATCGCTGAAATGGAAGAATTAATTAAATTACTGGAAATTTGCAATCAACCACAAACATGCCCTCATGGAAGGCCAACTGTGATTCATTTGAATAAGAACTATCTTGAAACTCAGTTTGGACGCAGATAGAGCATGGTATATCTGCGTTGCATATATATTTTGCGAAGATAAACTTAATGTTGCTATGATTCTGTTTTACTAACAAAACCATTTAAATATTGAATGGGTAACCGTACGTCCTGATGACCTACTAATGAAGAAAATATAAGCCCATACACTATTCATCCCTCTCCTATTCATTCGCTATTCAATACTGGAAATTCTAATAGAATTAACGGAACTCATATTGTTTAAATCTACACGGTCAAAATTGCAAGGGCAAATGCCAGTAATTTACAACAAATAAGACTAGGTCATGGATTAAGAATTTATTGAATATTTAACAACCACTTCAAATAGAAAGAAATAGCTCCATAATATTCATAGGTTCAAACGTTATCTTTCTTTTCAAATACTTCAGTTATCCAGCGGTTAAATATTTGTAGTATCGTCACAATTAATAATATCTTAGCAATAGATAAGCACAAGATATAGCAAGCGAAACTACAGAGATGCAGGCACCATACTTAAAAAATTGAAAGAAACTGATCGGGTATCCACTTGCCCTTGCCATTGTGAAAACAACAACATTTGCTGACGCTCCAACTATTGTAAAGTTACCTCCAAGATCAGCTCCCAAGATCAGTGCCCACCATAAAGGATTTACTTCACTACCGGCATTTACAGATCCTTTATTAACCAGTAAGTCACTCACTACAGGTGCCATGGTAGTTGCAAATGGAATGTTGTCAATAAAAGCCGACAGTCCTCCACTAAGCCAAACCATAATGATACTTAGATTGCGTTCTGAACTTTTGGTAATCGTACCGTCAGAGTTTGAAGATAAACTCACAATCCACTCGCTAATATGGTCAATTATTCCCACATGTTCGAGCCCTCCGACTAGCATGAAAAGGCCAGCAAAAAAACATAGTGTTGTCCATTCAACTTCTTTAAGAACTTCTCCTGGGTTCAATCCACTAAACAATAAGACCAGAGCTGCTCCACCGATTGCTACAAAGGCAGGGCTTATGCCTATTTGATCGGCAAAGAAAAACCCAATAATCGTTAATGTGAAAACAAACAAACTTTTCTTCAAAAGGTTAGAGTCTTTAATCAGGTTGGCTGGTCGCTCATGTATAAGTTGTTCACGTTTTAAAGGACTAACCTTTACACTATCTTTGAACCACAAGTACAGCAGAATAAATAATGCACATAAAGATAATGCAGATACAGGCGCTATGTTTATAAAAAATTCCGAGAAAGATATATTTGCTTGACTTGCAATAATAATATTTGGGGGATCTCCAACTATAGTAGCTGTGCCACCAACGTTAGATGCAAATACTTCCGCTAAAAGAAAAGGAATTGGGTTTAGATCCAAGCTTTTACATAAGCTTAGTGTAATCGGAACCATAATCACGACTGTTGTTACATTATCTAGTAGAGCGGATCCTATGGCTGTTAAAAATGACAACAAGATAATTAACAAGAACCCGTTACCTTTAACTAAACGAGCACCATGACGTGCAGTCCATTCGAATGCCCCAGTTCGCGACATTACATCAGCTAAAATCATCATACCTGCAAGCAGTAATATAACTTCCAAATCAATATACTGTAATGCTTCGTGAGGGGTGAAATCAGATGCTATAGCTAAAGCGGTTACCATAGTAGTTGCGCCGAGGATAGCTATAATTGCGCTAGGTATGCGACTCATAGCTATTGCCAGGTATGTTATACCAAAAATCACGGTTGCAATGATCATTTTAAATAGTATTTCACGATGATTTGTATTTCCGATGATTTGTGTTGATGAAAAGTTATTTTAACAGCGAGCAGTCAATATTGTAGTGCAATTATTGCTAGATTCATCCACGGATAATCATAAAAGGATAAATTCATATATATAGCGTGTTTTCTGCTGTTATAATCAGCAGTGTACCCCTTCATTAAATAATGAATTGTTATACACCTTAAAGTTAATGAGGCCCAATTTTAATGGCTATTCTTCCAATCATTACGTTTCCAAATAACACCTTACGTAAGAAAGCTCGCAAAATTAAAATTATTGATAGTTCTATAAAACGCTTGTCATATGACATGGTTGACACGATGATTGACGCTGGAGGAGTTGGACTTGCAGCTAATCAGGTCGGAGTGCTGAAAAGGCTGATAGTAGTTCAGCTTCCTGAAGAGGAACCACGAATATATATTAATCCTGAGATAATTTATCGTGAAGGATCTCGAATGGTGGAGGAGGGTTGCCTTAGCGTACCAGGCTTTATTGGAACCGTTGAGAGATCAATATGGGTAAAATTTCGAGCATTAAACTTGGAATCTAAAACTGTCCGCATTAAAGCCGAGTCGTTACTTGCTCAGGTTTTAGAGCATGAAGTAGATCATTTAAATGGCATACTTTACATGGATCACCTGTCAGAGCATGAGAAACTTCGACCAATAACGGAAGAGGAGTATAGTTCTACCATTCGCCCAACTCGAAAATTGGATCAGGCGGACGATTTAAATCTTTTTCACAGTCACTCTGAATCAGAGATAAATCCGTCTTAAATTTCCAGATCTTAATTAAATGAGGTAAGTTCTAGCTAATTATCAATACAAGTGGTTCACTTTAAATTCCACTAAGTTTTTATTATGAAAGCAACAAAACAAAGATACATACCGACTTCAAGTATAAGTCCTAATATTTCAACCATAAAACGTTTTTTTGTTCGAAATGGCATAGAAGCCTACTTGGTAGGTGGAGCGGTACGAGACGCCTGCCTAAATCGTGATACCGAAGACCTAGACGTGGTAGTGGTATCTTCTGGGACTGATATAGGGTCAAAATTAGCTACAGATCTTAATGGTAAATACATACTTTTGGATCCTGTAAGAAATATAGACAGGATAGTTTTTCCCGAAAATAAGTTGACTGTCGATGTCACTTATCTCAAGAATTCTAAACACCTTCATAATGACCTTATTGAAAGAGATTTTACGATTGATGCAATAGCTATATCTTTGAACCAACCAGAAAGCGACATAACAACAAGACTTATAGATCCGACTGACGGATATTCAGATCTGGAAAATTCTCTTATTAAAGCAACATCAGAAAGAGCTTTTCAATCCGATCCTATCAGAATCTTACGAGGCGTAAGACTCTCATCTCAATTGGGATTTATGTTAGAAAATGAGACGGAAGAATGGATTAAGAGAAATAGTAGCTTATTATTAAATGTTTCTGTGGAGCGAGTTCGGGATGAGTTGTTGAAAATTATTTCATCTGAAAACATAGCTTCCTCTCTGTATAAATTAGACAATCTAGGTTTGTTGTCGGTAATTATTCCGGAGTTAGAAAATTGTAAAGGAGTGGAACAGCCAGGTGAACATGTCTATGATGTTTTTAAGCACTCCGTGGAAACGCCTAATATGTTGGAATTGATTTTAAGCGACAAAGGTAAAAATAACCGGGCAGTTAAATTAGTTCCAAGGTTTGAACAATGGGAAATGTTTTTCCAGCAAACTTTAGCCGATGGAGCGTCTAGATTGACGCTACTTAAGTTCGCTGGATTATTGCATGATATAGCTAAACCACAAACTAAAACTGTAGAAAGTAACGGTAGAGTAAGATTTTTAGGGCATGGGTACTTGGGTGCAGAAACGACACAGTCTATAATGAATCGGTTGAGGTTTAGTAGAAAAGCTTCCGATTATGTGAGCACCATAGTTAAACATCATTTACGACCGAGCCAGTTGGCTCCTAAGGACTTAATGCCTTCAAAGAAAGCAGTTTATCGATATTATCGAGACTTAGGTGATGTTTCTATAGATACTATTTATCTCAACCTTTCGGATTACATGGCTGCTAAAGGAGATAAGATATTAGAATCAGATTTTGACTTGTCTGACTGGGAACGTCATTGCAAAGTGGCATTTACAATTTTAGATAATAAGCAAAAAAATGATCCAGATATATATCATAGAATAGTGAGTGGATATGATTTAATGTCTGCACTGGGTTTAGAGTCGGGGCCTGTTGTTGGCACACTTATTGATTCGATTAGTGAGTCTTATGCTGCAGGAGAGATAAATACTCGCAAAGAAGCTATAGATTTTGCGAGAACATTAATAAAAAATGAGAATAAGTAAAATTAATATTTTAATTAATCGATTGGAGAATTAGTTGCGCAGATACCTCGTAACAATTTTAGTAATAACAGCTTTAATAGTAATTTCTGGCCTCACACTTGGGTTTCAAAATATAAAACTAAGTGGATTTGAAAGGGGAAGTGACAATCCGCTTGGACTGAAACTAGGATTGGATTTACAAGGCGGGAGCCATTTGGTGTATCAAACCAGTTTAGAAGATGCTTTAGGTAACCAAATCCAACCTACTGAAGCTCAAATGGATTCTTTACGAAGAATTATAGGTCGAAGAATTAATGAAACTGGACTAGGGGACCCCGTTATACAGATATTGGGAGAGGACCGTTTACTGGTGCAATTACCAGGTGTTTCAGACCCTGCAAGAGCCAAGACTATAATAGGCGAAACAGCGCGCTTAGAGTTTAAACATAGGCAAATTGATGTCACAGTGCCGGTGGTATTAAAACCGTCTTCCATTAAATCTATCCACATCGGAGAATTCCCTGAAACGCTAACAGACGAAGCAGGCGATTTACAAGAAATTATCGAAAACCCATTAGCTGACCTTCCAACATCATCAGCTGAACTCGAGCAAATTATATCAACTTCGACAGATGATACATTAGTAACAGATACTGTTGACGAAGCAAATAAACCGGAATCCAATTCACCGGACAACTCTAATGCTCAAGAGATATCTTTCTTAGTGATTCAACTTGACGATGAAGCTGCTGAAACTTTGGATTTAGTGATTCAAAGGATGATTGAGTCAACACTTGCATATGCTTCAGGGCTTAAGAGCCAGTACACGGTGAATCGATTACAAGTGTCGATCAGCGGTAAAAATGAAGTTCGAACTGTGGAATTACCTCTTCAATTGATTGCTCGAGTTCCAGATACTAATATGTTTGCGATGGCCTTGATTACGGGTATTGGACAGCCAATAGCTTCTTCGATTGATAAGACTAAAGAATTATTTGGTCCTGAATTAGAATTTGAACTAGTTGAAGTAATAGGGGCAATTGATGAAGATGTAGGCCTCACTGGAGATGACTTATCTAGAGCCTATGCAGGTACTCAATCTACCACTGGCATGCCGATTGTTAATATTGAATTTAACGCCCAAGGAGCTAAAAGGTTTGGAGAACTTACGCGGGAGTTATTAAATACAGAAGACAGATTGGCAATATTCTTGGATGAAGAAGAATTAATTGCCCCTGGAGTAAATGCGGTAATAACTGGAGGCTCTGCGTACATTGAAGGTCGTGATTTTACTCCAGACAGAGCTAAGGACATAGCTCAGCTATTAGAAGCAGGAAGGTTACCTATCCCAATAGAGTTGGTACAAGAAAGAGATGTAGATGCCATATTGGGCGCAGATTCTTTAAAGAAAAGCGTGATAGCCGGGTCGGTAGGTTTATTGTTGGTAATTATTTTCATGATTTTGTATTATCGTATTCCTGGTTTAATTGCAGCGATTGCACTAATTTTGTATGCCAGTTTCTTACTTACGGTGTTTAAATTAATACCTGTTACTTTGACCTTGTCAGGTGTTGCAGCAGCAATCCTATCAGTCGGAATGGCAGTAGACGCAAACATTTTAATTTTTGAAAGAATGAAAGATGAATTACGATCTGGGCGCACTCTTTTAACATCAATAAATGTAGGTTTTAATCGGGCATGGCCAGCCATTAGAGATGGTAATGTTTCTACTTTAATTACTTGTGCCATCTTGTTTTGGTTTGCAGACACATTAGGGGCATCAATAGTTCAAGGTTTTGCTGCGACACTAGCAATCGGAGTGTTGATCAGTATGTTTTCTGCGATTGTAATCAGTAAAACATTTTTGAGACTAGTTGCCACTTTATCAATATCACGCAAGACTAATTGGTTTGTTCCGGTCGGAAAGAAATTTTTGCCTAAGAGCAGCGATTAAATATTAAGGAGATTGAGTTTGAATATAGCCGCAAAAAGAGGATGGTTTTTTCTGATCTCTGCAATATTATTGATACCTGGGATTGTTTTCTTGATAATTGCTCCTGGACTTAAACCTGGAATTGATTTTACCGGTGGAAGCACTATAACAGTGGAGTTTGCTGATCCTGTGGACCAGCAATCCATAAGGGCATCGTTAGAATCCTTGAATCTATCAGATACAACTGTACAAAATTTTGGTGACAACACGTTTTTTATCCGAACTAAAGAACTGACTGACGTTCAAAAAGATGATTTACTGTCGGATTTACAGGATCAGTTATCTCCTAGTGGATATAATGTTTTGTCATTTGACATCGTGTCTCCACTGGTTGCTCAAGAAACGGTTATTGCATCGTTCTGGGCTTTGTTTGCGGCGTCAATCGGAATTTTCTTCTATGTTTGGTGGGCATTTCGTAATATACCTAAACCATTTAGATATGGTACTGCAGCGATAGTAGCGTTACTTCATGATGCAGGTGTCATAATTGGAGTTTTTGCAATATTAGGAGTTGTAGCTGATGTTGAAGTTAACACTATGTTTCTAATTGCTTTATTAACCGTTATTGGATATAGCGTTAATGACACCATCGTTGTCTTTGATAGAGTGCGCGAAAATATCATTTTCGCTCCCAACAGATCTCTGGAAGCTAACGTTAATTTAAGTATAGGAGAGACAATCGGCAGGTCAGTAAACACAAGCTTGACTTTAATGTTGACTCTATTAGCTTTAATGCTTTTTGGTGGCCAAACATTGAGATCTTTCCTGTTGGTTTTAATAATTGGAGTTTTAGTTGGAACATATAGCTCTATTGGAATAGCTACCCAAATTGTAGTTGCATGGGAACAACAAGATTTTACTAGAATTATTTCTAGAATAACTAAACGTAAATTGCCCGCGTCAGAATGATATTGGGAACACCTCACATTTTTACGAATTACTTTTACTTTATCCTTTGCTCTTTTAATCGCTAAACATTTAGAATTAAATCAATACTGTTGGAAGCAATGATGAGGTCTATATTATGAAGATTGGTGCACATGTATCTACGTCCGGTGGAGTTCATAATGCAATTAATAATGCACTCTCAATAGAGGCAGAATGTATACAAATATTTGCTTCATCACCAAGGACATGGACATTTAAAAAACAAGACGATAGTTCGGTCGATAAATTTTTGAATGAAATAAATAATATCCCAGTATTCCTGCATGGAAGTTACTTGATTAACATAGGTGGGGATGGCCAACATTTGCATAAATCTATTAACTCATTAATTGACCATATGATTGCGGCACATCAACTAAAAGCAAAAGGGGTAATATTCCATTGTGGCAGTCATAAAGGAGCTGGATTTCAGGCTGTTTTTGATCAAGCAGTGAACTGTTTAAAATCAGTACTACATGAGACTCCAGATGAGACGTTATTAATTATAGAAAATAGTGCTGGTGCTGGTGGTCAAATCGGATCTAAATTGGCTGAAATCGGTCAGTTAATATCGAAAGTAAATAATCCTAGATTAACCGTGTGTGTAGACACTCAACATACGTTAGCATCGGGATATGACATTAGTAAACCCGGAACCCTTCAATCTTTCGCGGATGAGTTTGAGAGAGAAATTGGTGTGCAACGTCTAGTTGCGGTGCATGCGAATGATTCAAAAACTGATTTAGGTTCTGCGAAAGATAGACATGAAAATATAGGTCAAGGTTATATTGGGGATCATGGTTTTCGTAATATTATGAGACATGAGTTGTTCAAAGAAGTTCCATTCATACTCGAAGTTCCAGGGATAGAAGGTAATGGCCCTGACCTTATAAACATAAATCGTTTAAAAACCATTAGAGAAGAACTCTCTGTAACTGAGTGAGTGATGCTTAATAAAGACGAAGGCGCTATAAGGGCGGCGGTATTAGCTGTAAATGATGGTTTAGTATCAAATTTCAGTCTTGTGATGGGAGTGGCTGGAAGCACTGCCAGTCCAGAAATAGTAACTATTGCTGGATTATCTGGGCTGCTTGCAGGGGCTTTTTCAATGGCGGCTGGAGAATACATATCCATGCGCTCTCAGAGAGAGATTTATGAAAACCAAATCTCTAAGGTGAGACAAAGCATGTTGAAAAATCCTGATGAAGGCAAGGCATATCTCACAGAATTCTACATAGATAAGGGCATATCTGCCATTGAAGCTGATCGGCTATCTGGCCATATGGTACATAATTCTAATTATGTGCTAGATACTGTTGTTTTAGATAAATTGGGGTTATCTGCTGGTCAACTAGGATCTCCAACTAAAGCAGCCATATCATCATTTGTCAGCTTTATCGCGGGAGCAATAGTTCCATTATTGCCATATATAATTGGGTCTGGATCCCATTCATTTATTGTTAGTGCTATATTAAGTGGGATAGCGTTAATCTTGGTTGGAGGCTCAGTTGCATTACTTTCAGGACGCTCAATTTTAATCGGAAGTATCAGGATGCTGTTAATCGGATCATCTGCTGCTTCAGTAACATTTGGGATTGGTAGGTTAATTGGAGCGGAACTCATAGGTTAATACATAGTAATAATGGTTTTTATAGAGTCAAATTTAACAATATGAATAATCAATCAGACGTTTCTAGGATTCTAACTTTTTTGAGTGAAGCTAGATCCTGTAATAATTGCGGTACTAGAATCAGATTTGGTGATATTGATTGCCCTCACTGCGGAGCTGATCTAGAGGATTTATATATGGAGTGGGCTAATAATTTGTTGGAAGAATTAAACTGCGGGAAAAAAAACTGACCGGCATAGTATTACATCATGGCATAGAATCAGGTGCTGAATTAAATCAGTACGCAATTTTTGCAGAAAAATCCGGATTTGAATCTCTATGGGTTACTGAAAGATATTTTCATGAAGAAACATTGTCGCTTTTAGGGTTTTTGTCAGCTGTAACAGAAACGATTAACTTGGGAGTGGGAGTTATTAACCCATTCACAAGATCACCAAGCCTTATCGCTATGGGCGCAGCAACTTTAGATAGATTAAGTGGGGGTAGATTTGTTTTAGGCTTAGGTCGGAGCGATAAACACTTAATTAATGGAACGTTAGGTATAGATTACGAAGACTCCTTAGTAAAACTGAATCATTGCCTACTGGCCATTCGCGACATGCTTACCTCTAATGCATACGCGATTAAAGATGATTTAAAGTCAATAAACTTAGCTGTGCGTCCTGTACAGACTTCATTACCTTTGTACATGGCTGCAATAGGACCAAAAGCAATGAAGCTTGCTGCCAAAGAAGCGGATGGAGTTATTCTAAATACGTATTCACCAACTGATTATATCCGCCGTTCAATAGAAACTATTAAGTCAACTTTAGATGAAAATGATCGAGACCCAAATTCTTTGAAAATAGCTTGTATGTTGCCTGTACGTTTAACAGACGATTTATCAGACTCTTTAAATAATGAATGTAAATACAGAATAGCTTCCATCTTAAGCGAAAAATTTGTTGGCGAATTATTTATAAATGAAGTCAACTCGGAAAGATATCTATCTAGTTTGCGGCAATTGGTTCATGATAAAAATAAGGTAGAGATATACAAGTTAATTACTGATGATATGGTAGGCCAATATTATGTTATCGGTGATCAAAATCATTGTATAAAACGTATTAATGAATATATAGAAGCTGGGGTTGGCCAGCCTTTACTTTTGCCGAGATTAGCCGATTTCATGAAGGTGGCCGAAAAACTTAATCCTGAGATTGTCATGGCATACGATAACTAAAAGAAAGCCAAGCTTTCATTTAAATAAAAGCTTTAAGGACCTGGTTGTGATCTTTTTAAAGCTCTGCCTGGATGTACGCCTGTATGCTTGCCATGATCAACTACTACTTGTCCATTCACGATTACATAATCGATACCTGTTGAGAATTGTTTAGGATTGTACCTAGTAGCTGGAGCTGAAATATTTTCGAAGTCAAAGATGACTACATCGCCTCGCATACCATCACGTAATATTCCACGGTCCGGAATATCTAGACGTTGAGCAGGATATGACGTCATCTTTCTGATTGCTTCGGGTAAAGACATTCTTTTTTCCTCACGTACATACTTGGCAATTATTACTGGGAATGTACCGTAGGCCATAGCAGGAGGAAAATCTCCTAGTAGTAAGGCGTCACTACCTACCATCTGCAATGGGTGCTGTACAAACAAGGGAAGGGTTTCAGCGTCCACTCCTTGAGCATGAAATGATACCTGTAAGTCTTCATCAAGAAGTAGGTCGAATAAAGCTTCAATCGGGTCAGTATTCATTATTTCAGCAGCTTGAGTTAACGTTTTTCCTTCAAACTGTTGATTATGAGGTTTCTTGAAATACGTGATCATAACTGCATCCCAACCTCCCCCTAAACGAGCAAACCCGACATCCATATCTGCCCGCATCTTTTTTCTGATCTCAGGGTCTTTCAGGCACTTCATTATTTGCTCTGGCCCGCCGTCGGCGGTCCATTGTGGCAAGAAATATGTCAATCGTGTGCCGCCATGGGAATAAGGGAAGCAATCGAACGTTACATCCAAGCCTTCTTTTTCTCTTGCGTCTTCGACGAGATCCAATATGGGCTTTGCGCCTTTATATTTTCCTTTATTATCTGATGGTAGTAAATGTGTGATATGAACCGGTACTCCACTTTTTCTTCCTATTTCTATCGCTTCTTTATTCGGGTCAAGGTATCCGTCGCCTAAAGGAAATCTAACGTGGGTGTGGTATATGCCACCCATGTTGGCTACTTCTTTCGATAGGGAAATTAATTCATCTGTGTCAGCATAACTTCCGGGCGGGTAATCTAGTCCAGTCGACATACCGAATGCTCCTGCATCCATACTTTCTTTGAGTATGCCTTTTTGCTTGTCCAGCTCTTTAGTCGTTGGAGCTCTCTGGTCCCAACCCATAGCTCCAACTCTTAAAGGAGAATTCCCAACAATGTACGCAATATTTACAGATACTTTCCGATCATACATGTCTAAGTATTCAGGTACTGAAGACCAAAAGCCAGGCAGGTCTGGGGTTCCTTCAAGCCCAGAGTTGATTTGAATCATCCGTTTCAAGTCTTCTAGGTTAGTAAAAGGGGCATATGAATTCCCGTCAATGCCGATAAGTTCAGTTGTTACACCTTGATGTACTTTTGGTAAATGATCTGGGTCATTCAAAATCATTAACGCAGAGTGAGCATGCACATCTATGAAACCAGGGGATATTACCCTGTTACTTGCATCAATGGTCTTTTTTGCTTTTTGCCCAGCATCAGACCTTATGATAGATACGGTGTTATCTTTGATGCCTACAGAGCCAAAAAAGCCAGGATTGGCCGTTCCATCTATTATTAATCCGTTTTTTATCAATAGATCAAACATCTTGCCCTCCAAAGCTGGAATTTATTAAATTAATTATCTAAACCGGAATCATTTACTTGTACTTCCAAACTTACTTGGTTTGGGATCCCAAGGATTCCATGTGCCCACTGCTGGCGATATGTCTTCACCGGCAACGTTTAATTTGTATGCGTGTTCAGAAATTTTGTCAACTTTTTCGATTAATTCTGCGTCTAATTCAAAATCCATTGTTGCTATCGTGTTCTGTACTTCTGAAGGAGTTCTGAACCCTATTAACGATGTCGTTACTATCTGATTGCTTAAAAGCCATGAAATGGCCAAGTTCTGAACGGTTACATTATGTTTTTGTGCCAAAGTGTTCAGAGTATCAACTGTGTTGATATTTTCCGTGAAATAATCAGGTTTAAACAAAGGCATACCAAATACATTTTGTGTTGATCGCCAATCCCAGTCGACAAATTGAGTTTGCGAGTTCATGTTCTCAGATAACAGTCCATGAGCCAGTGAACCATACGCCATTATCCCCACATCGGATTTTTCGCAGAATTCTTTAACGTCTCGTTCTATGCGCCGTTCAAATAGACTATAGCCAACCTGGTTTGTTGTTAGGGGCACATGTTTTAAGCAATCAGCCATCATTGATGGCATGAAATTTGATACACCTATATGACGTATTTTACCCGCTGTCTTTAATTTATCTAACGCCTTCATGGTCTCTTCAAACGGTGTCGTAGGGTCTGGCCAATGGATTAAATACAAATCTATGTAGTCTGTATTCAGTCTTTTTAAGCTACCATCACAGCCTTCTATTATTGCCTGTTCAGATCCGTCCCTGAATAATCTTCGTTTATCTGGATCAAATGTTAGTCCACCTTTGGTGACAACAATGATGTCTTGGCGTTTGTTTTCAATAGCCTGCCCCATTAGTTTTTCAGAATGTCCTAATCCATATGCGGCGGCGGTATCAAAACATGTAATCCCATGATCTATTGCTTCATGCACTGCTTGAATTGTCGAATCGTCGTCAGTGGGACCATATTGTGTCCCGCCCATCGGCCAGCCTCCAAAGGTTATTGCTGACACTTCTAATCCAGTATTACCAAATTGTCGGTACTTCAATTTTTTACTTGCGACTTTTTCATTATTTACCTATCTTATCAACATCTTAAATGTCGACCATAGGTCGAACCTCATCGGCAAATCTATGCATTTGCTCAATCGTGACATTAGTAGAATGTGGGTCGATTGCAAACCCGATCATAAGACATTCAGCGCCGAGGCCTTGATATTCAGTTATATCTGAAGCTATTTGCTCAGGCAAACCTGTGAATACTCTACGTTTACCGTCAGCATTTCGATGCTCTCTAGTATCGTCGTATAAATTGATCGCGAAGGACACACCAATTTCATCCGGGTTTCGGCCCTGAAGTTCTGCTATTTTTTTCATGTGGCTAACCCCATCGGCAAATCTTTGGGGAGTATCAAGTGGGTTGCGTGGGTTGTCTATGATTGGAAACCATACGTCAGCTAGTCTGGCAGCTCTCCTTAGTGCAGGTTCACTTTCTCCACCCATCCATATTGGAGGATGCGGCTGTTGTTTAGGTTTAGGCGCAAAGACTATATCGTTGTAGGACGCGTATTTTCCACTAAACTGAGGACTGCTTTCGGTCCAGAGATTCTTAAATATATTAAGATATTCTTCTGTAATTGAACCTCGTTCATTAAACGGGGGTCTATTTAGTGCTTCAAACTCCTCTTTCATCCAACCGGCACCACATCCGAGTATTACACGTCCGTTTGAAAGCACATCTATTGAAGCTATAGCCTTTGCAGTTACTATAGGTTCTCGATATGGCACCACCATCACAGATGTTAATAGTCTAACTTTTTCAGTTATTCCAGCTAAGAAAGATAAGACGGTTAGCTGCTCTAAATAATCGCCTTGATCACCAAACTCGTTGAATTCTCCAGTCTCTGTATATGGGTAATTAGGTTTAATATCAGACGGCATAATAATGTGATCATTAACCCACATAACATCAAACCCAAGTTCCTCGCCAGTATTAGCTAGTAATTTAAGGTTTTCTGGTTTACCAAATAATCCTTGGGCAAGTGCCCCGAAAGCATATTTCATTTTAGCCACCCTGTTTTTTGAGAGAATATTTACTACGCTTCTTGCTAATAACTACTAAACCAATCTAGCGTCTCTTTGATTGCAGTATCATGTGGAGTTATTTGCTCTGGAAACGTTTTTGAAAACTTTGAATGGTCGGATACGAAAGGGTTTTCAAATTGATACAATTTCTCTCGCTTTACTGCTCGAATTTGGGCGTTAAATATACCCATAAAATTCAAAGTTGATTTTCCTAGACGCCTAACCTTTTTAAGTGTTCCTGCTTGGGTATATATTAAATCTAAAAATTGATTTGTCGTCAAGGTGGGTGCGCTCGGAACGTGCCACACGCCACCAGTTGCTTTATCACTTGTTCCCAATTGCTCCATTGCGTAAGCGAAATCTTTGCTATATGTGTATGTATGAGGCAAGTCTATGTCGCCCATTAAAGTTGAGGATCGTCCAGCGAGTGCATTTCTGAAAATGGTAGAACCCATCGTGGATACAATCACCCCTGGTCCAAACATGTCGCTGCCTCTAGCTATCACATAATTTAAATCGTGTGATAGCTGAGCCGATATCAGATGATTTTCAAGCAATACCCGTCTTTTCGCAGTTTCTCGATTATTAACTAAATACGGAGTGTTTTCATTCATTGGTCCGCTGCCACAGTCATAGATTGAAAGACAGTCAGCTAATACTAGTTTTGATCGATTCTTTAGACATACTTTAATAACCTGTTCTATTTCTGGGGGGAAAACACAGTTATATACTACTGAAGCATCTTTGCAGGCTTTTTCAGCTCCGCTTGGAGTTGATATATCTGCTATAACTATTTCGGATGGAGTATCCCGAAATGAGGCAGGGGTTCTTGTTACGGCCCTTACTTTTCCGCCTTTTGTTACTAGATAGGATACAAGCGACAGCCCAAGTGATCCACTAGCACCTAAAACTACACTAAACTTTTCGGTATTAATTGAAAATTTCCTTAATTAAGAAGCTTTGTTTATCTAAGTCTAATATTATATATTCAGGTTTTTAAATGAATGAATTTGAATCTGTAAAAAATTTAAAAGTAGATGACATCGTATATATGATGCCGTTGCATGAATACCATTCGGAAGAACTATATGCTCTTTTGAAGTCCAATAAAACTGATATTTTAAAATGGACCACCTGGCAAAATTGCCCTGAAAGCATTTCGGTCACCCGTGAACTCATACGAAACTTTGAATCTCAAAAGTTAAAGGGAGGATCTTTAACGATGGGTGTATGGATATCTAAAGTGTTGGCCGGCTTAATTACCGTGTATTCCACGGATTGGAAAAATAGCAGTGCGTATTTAGGTTACTGGGTATCTCCAAATCATCGTGGTAGGGGAGTGGCAACTCGAAGTTGCAACGGACTAATATCAAAGTTATTTAATATGGATATTTTAGAAAAGGTATTTATAAAGTGCGAGCAAGACAATTACCCTAGCCAGCGAGTTGCAAATAAATTACATTTCATAAATTACGAATGTATCCAAATAAATCGAAAAGGTTGCGATAAATCAGACGGTTATGTAACTTATGTGAAGTTTAAGATAGATGAAACTGAAACCGTGGCCAATCAGAAACAGATGATGCTGATAGACGGGAGATGTCTAACTTAATAGAACTATATTCGCCTGGGGAATAAATCTAATCTACTTAAATAGAATCATTTTCTCTTTATCGGCAATAATAAGTGTGAAGCGAACTTATCTTCATGATATATAGTCTGGTTTGCAGTATTCATTTCGCAGTCCTTCCCGAATTCATTGCCAGTGTTGGGATTCCGGTCGAATCTTGGAAAATTAGAACTTGATATATCTAAGCGAATTCTATGACCAGGTAAAAATATATTGCTAGTCGGGTATAAATCTATTGCGAATTCATAAACTTCGCCTGGATTCAAAAGAGATTGTTGCTTAGTGCTATCTCTGTATCTGCCTCTAATTATCCCGTCGCATAAGTTTATAGCTTTACCATCTGGAAACACATCTACCAATTTCGCTGTGAAGTCGGTGTCACGACAATCGGTGGATGCAAACAATTTAAGTATTATTGGTCCGCTAATTTCCATTTCCGTGGTCAGAGTTTCGCTTGTGTATACAAGAATGTCGGCTCTGGCCTCTATCTCTCTTTGATCGAATGCTCCCCAATTTACTATATGTGGGTCACAACAATTGCCTCCGCCCTTGGTTGGTACTGGAAACATAGGGTTGTAGGTAAAACGGTCAGACGTTTCTTTACCGGGCTTATCAAAAGATAGCAATCCGTCTCCGGACGCAGAATTTGAATTTCCATTACTGTGTAGATATATAGGGGTGTTTGTTGTGTGTTTTGGAGGCCAAGATTCCTCGTTACGCCACTCGTTGCTTCCCATCATGAAAATTTTTACTGGGGATGCTTGTTCAAAACTGTCCGGTATATCTTTTAACCACTTGTCGAACCATGAAAGTTCGATTTCTTTTAGATCTAGCATTGAATCAACGCCAAAGTCTATGTCGCCTGCCGTTGTAGTCTCACTGGCGTTATGTACCCAGGGACCGATGATTACATGTTGGTTTTCACGGGCAAATTTAGAACCTCCACGTTCTTGCATGCCTGTAAATAGGTTCAAGGTGCCTTGGGGATATAGATCGTACCATCCACCTATATGAAGGCACGGAATCTTAACAGCCTCTAGTTTGTTTATTACGTTTATTTCATTCCAGTAATCACCGAAATCTGGATTATCAACCCATTCGACAAAGTCTGGAATATTTTTCCCCGCAGCGGATGGTATATCTCTGATGGGCAGATGATAAAAAAGTCTTTCCCAGTCATAATCATCGATTGTCTGCATGGTTTTACCGTCCGTCCTAAATGACCAAGTTGTATTAAGTGCTAGCTGGAAAGCACCTCCCTGATAGTGAGGTGCTTCGTGCAAATCACCGCTCATTACAGTTGGTATTATGCATTTAAGGAAATCATTTTTCATACAGGCTGCTTGCCACTGGACATAACCTAGGTAAGAAGGCCCTGCCATTCCTACGTTTCCGTCACACCACTCCTGGTTTCCTATCCAATTAATAGTCTCATTACCGTCAGTAAACTCATGTTTCCACCTTATGAATTCACCTGCAGAGTCGTGCCTTCCCCTTACATCTTGGCAAACTACAACGTACCCGTTCTGTGAAAAATATTTACCTCTTTCAACTAAGTAATCTGTCTGGTTGCTGTAGGGAGTCCTATACAATATTGTTGGATATGGGCCAGGTCGGTTTTTAGAAGGAAAATATATGTCCGATGATAGTCTTGTTCCATCTGACATAGTGGTACCAATATCGTATTCAATCTTTGTGCCATCCGGCTTAAAAACTTCTGGGTTCATTGATACCTCATGTATGTACTGGACAGTATAATACTATAGTTGTTCCGTTAAGCAGGCTATGGCGTCTGAAGAGTCGTTCGCAAGTTTGATATGAACGACTCGCCTTTTTAATTCCTTTAAAGTTTGCAGATCTCCAATTGCGTCAGCATCGGTAACTTGTCCGAATGTATATGGTTTAGTAGGAATTGAAATATCATCTGGATGTGGCGCGGTTAACATAAGAAAAATCCCTGAGTTGGGACCACCTTTATGTAATTGTCCTGTTGAGTGAAGGTAACTTGGTCCGTGGCCTAAAGTAGTGGCGACTTTATATTTCCTTGCTACTTTCTCTCGCATTGACCTTAGGGCTTGATCGATACTTGTGTTATGAGGTAGATATGCAAGTAGGCCAAAATAGTCATTAGGCTGGCATGAATTTAAATAGTTATTAAGTTTGCTTATTTGGTCAGATTCAATATTAGCGATTAATTTACTCGTTGATAAGTCCGACAGAATTTTATGCGTGCTAGTTTTTGATAACTGGACATCTGGTTGATTGAATGGGTTGACTTCCAATATAGAAGCAGCAATAGAAATTGCAACCTCCCACCTGAATATTTCAGCACCGAAAGAGTTGATATCCGACATGTTAATTGTGGTTACTGGATAGCCATTACTTCTGATTTCAGCGATTCCGTTATCAGTTTGCTTATTGTCGTCAGTATCTAGTCTAAGGTAAACAAAGAATCTGTCATCTCCGTAATGTTCAGGGTTCATTAAAGGCTCTCCAGCTATAGGGATTACACCTTTGCCTGACTTACCCAGGCTTTCTGCAATCAACTGAACTACCCATAATCCGTAACCAAATACGGAAGGTGATGTTATTAAAGTGAGTTTGTCCTGACCGCATTTAGCCAGATACCCTATTGTGGCACCAAGTACGGCTCCAGGGTTTTTAGTAGTTGGTTTCTCTGGTGCGCATAAGGATCTCATATGTTCACCTGACTCAATCATCGCACGAATATTCGCACCTAATAATGCAGCTGGCACTAAGCCAAAATAAGTAATGCCAGAAAACCGTCCCCCTACATCTTTTAGATTTAAAAACACTTTTCTGAAATTTTCTTTTACAGAAAGTTCGTGTAGGGGAGAGTGTTCATCTGTTATTGCCACAAACCGGTTCATGGCCTCGTTATGACCGACCGCTTTGACGAGTTCGCTCTTAAATAATTCATAAGTTAGTAACGGCTCCATTGTATTACCTGATTTGGAAGCAACTATCACCAAAGTACTTTTTAAATCTATCTCTTTTAATGCTTTTCCGATAGTTGAAGGAACCGTGGACTCAAGGGGAACCATAGTTGGAAATTCGTTATCTCCTCCAATCATTCGATGAATAACTTTTGCAGCCCTACTACTACCTCCCATGCCAAGTAGTACGAAATACTTAAGGTTTTCTGACTTGATTTCATTAGAGAAGGTTTCAATTTCCTCAAGTTTAGTTTTCATCTGTGCAGCAGCTGTAAGCCAACCAAGACGTTTATTGATTTCAGCGTCTTGATCATCCCATAAAGTATAGTCTCTCTTCCAGAGACGACTTATCGTGGATTTCTTATCGAGTTCTTTGATGTGTTCCCTAATATCAAATTCAGATGACAAGCTATGTTCCTAATTGGGCATTCATATTTTGAACATCAAAATATGTGTGGTCTCTCATAATTTTACCTTTCTCATCCACAATTAACATGGAGAAACCCTCTATCTGTATATCATTAGTTTCACCGCTGTCGTTTTTATGTGTCGCTTTCATTCTCCATCGGTGAGCGTTGTGAAAACCCTCTGAAAAATCGTCAAGGAATTCTAGATAAACATCTGGAAAAGTTATAAAAAAATCTTCATACTGTTTGGAAACTTCTTTAGGGTTAGTGACTTCTCCGTCTACACTAGAGTTAGTCCATAAGATTGACTCTGCATAATAATTTTGCAAGGCATCTGCGTCATGCCTGTTGAAATCTTGTCTGTAGTTTTCGTTTATGATTCTTATATCATCTGGTGATAACATTGCCCTCTCCGTAAATAAATTAGTTGGTTACATAACAGTTTATGGATAAATCATAAAAGGTCATACCCTATGCTTAACATAATTAAAGAACAAAATCCAAATTTAGTAAAAGCCGCAGTAGAGCTACATCGTAATGGAAGTATCCCTAGTGATTGTTATGTTGTTGACTTAGACCTAGTTGAAAGCAACGCTCGCCAGATATATGAATGTGCCAAACGGCTTGGTCTAAGGACATACGTAATGACCAAACAAATTAATCGTAACCCATCCATGATTGATACTATTGTTAGATCTGGCTTTGACTCATTCGTTACTGTGGATGTGGAATGTGCTTATGTGTTAAATAAACAAAATTGTAAAATTGGCCACGTTGGTCATCTATCTCAAATCCCAAGAAACAGGATGAAAGAAGTTTTAAAAATGGAACCTGAGATATGGACCGTTCATCATAAGGACCATGCGAGCTTTATATCTCAAGCAGCGGCTGAATTGAATGTTAAACAGAATATTATATTGAAAGTAATTGGTAAGGATGATATGGCATACCCTGCACAAGAAGGAGGTATTTTAATCGATGATATTCTCCAGACAGCTGATTTTATATCAAGATTCGATAACCTGAACATAGTTGGAGTTACTGGTTTTCCTTGCGCATTGTATGATTTTGAAAAACGGACTATGAACGCAAGCTCTAATTTACATACCATTATAAAAGCAGCCGAATTATTAGATTCAAAGCTTGGAATAGATGTTAAACATATCAATGCCCCTGGTAGCTCTTCTTGTGAAACTATGGAACTAATTGCTTCCTATGGAGCCACTGATGCTGAACCTGGTAGCGCCCTTTGGGGGATGGCTATGCAGCAGGTCTATGGAAATGACGTTGGCACACCTGCACAGGTTTATGTGACTGAAGTATCTCATTGGGCTGGAGAGACAGCTCAAGTTTTAGGCGGAGGTTTTTATGCTGATGGAGCCGGTCATGAGATGATGAGCATTAATAAAGCTTTTGTTGGAGATAAGCCAGACTCCATACTTGATAATGAGGTGAATGCTGAAGCACCGATACCTCAGTGGATGGATTACTACGCTTGGTTATACCCGACTGCAACGCAAAAAATAAAACCAGGAGATACAGCTGTTTATTTTTTCAGGCCGCAAGTGTTTATGACTAGGTCAGCCCATATTGCAACTGTATCTGGTGTAAGTAATGGAAATCTTGTGGTTCAGTCAATATATGATCGTTCAAATAACTTAATTCAGTTATAGAAAAATAGATATTTTATTTAAGTAATTTGAGTTCTTGGATGTAAGCTAGCTATGAGTGAGCCAAATACCAATACTCCAGCAACCATTAGCGCCGCGAGTTGAAATCCATCAATGTAAGAGCTTTGTATTATTTCTTGAGTCATGAAGCCTAGCTTCTTTGGAAGCATTAAAGTCAGAGTCGCAGCAGCTGCAGTAGCTCCCAATGCATGACCTAGCTCCCTTGTTGTTTCAAGCATTCCAGACGCAACCCCCCTATGTTTTAAAATTAATGAATTCATCACTGTGGCATTATTGATAGGATTAAACATATTAGTCCCAATCGAAATCATAAACATTAGAAGAGGTAGAGCCCAAAAAGGTATTTGATTAGCTACTAATCCAATTGTTAAAAATCCAAGCGATATGGCTAATAGAGCTATAGGTCTGAGCCAATTTGGTTTGTATTTGTCATATATTATCCCGGCAATCACAGGGAGAAATAGACCTAGAGCCTGACTAGGGAGTAAAACAACCGTAACCCATAGAGGTGACATGCCGAAACCTTGTTCAACCAAAATAGGAATCAAGGTGAAAGCGCCTAACATTGAAAAATGATAGATAGTGTTGGTTGCCAAAGATAAAGAGAAAGAACGATTCCTGAAGTGACTTAAATCAATTACAGGGTTTCTCGCAAATTTTTCCACAAAAACGAAAACAACTATTAATATAAGACCTGCTATGTGCATAGGTATGTGATAACTGAGACCGTCGGTACTTGTGAATGATTCCTCTCCTTGGTGCAAATGATTTCCTCCAAGAATTAGTACTATGGCTCCACTAGCTAGGAACAATGCACCTGTCCAATCAATTGATTGGACAGCATTTGAAATGTTCACAGTTTTAGCAGATACAGGGTCAGACTTTATTAAATTAAACGCTAACCAAACTGCAATAATCCCAAGTGGAATAAATGTAGCAAAAATTGGCCTCCAACCAATAAATTGCAACATTATTCCAAACAAAGCTAACCCTATAAATGTTCCGAACCTAGCACCTATTATCAAAAACCCGAAGGCTCTACCTCTTTCCTCTGGCTGAAATGAAGCGGCAATTATTGCATTTGCGTTACCCATTATCATTGCTGAGCCTAGTCCTGCTACGGCTCTATAACCAATTATTTGCCATAAATCAGTTGCCGTGCATACAACCCCAGAAGAAATGGTAAGTGTTACTAAACCAAACATAAATACTTTGTTGTGTCCTACATAATCTCCAATTCGAGCAGACAGTAAAACAAAACTCCCCAATGTTGTTAGGTAAGCGACAACCATTAATGCTACATCTTCTACGCCCACATCAAATTGAGAAGCTAAAGTTGGAATGGATATAGCGATTGGTAAGCTTGAAAGTTGTACCAACATGTAACCAAACGATATGGTTATTAGCACTCTTTTATTATGAGCAGTGGTTAATAGTGGTTTTAGACTTGAAAAAATTTACTGAGTCCTTACGATTTATATTAATAAAACTTGTATTTTAATTATCTGTAGTTTACTTGTTTGCTGTAGAATATAATCTGTAATTATGGAGAGGTGGCAGAGTGGTCGAATGCGCTCCCCTGCTAAGGGAGTAGCCGGTTTAAACCGGCTCGCGGGTTCGAATCCCGCCCTCTCCGTATCGGAATATAGATTTTAATTTAATCCTCAAAATCTATTGGTGGTGTAAATTTGATGGGTATTAGAATAAGACATGATACTAGGGCTATGATTCCTGCAAATATAAACGCTACTTCTATCGTAAATTTGTCGACTAATAACCCGGCAAAAATAGGCGACACTATAATTGCAGGCCATCCAACTAGACCTGAGAACCCCATGGTTGTTGATTGAATATCTTTGCTTCCTACATCCATTATTGCTGCCTGAGCAATGTTTAGTATCGGATAGAAAAAAGCACCTAAAACCCCAATTATTAAGCCAAGTAGGATTTCATTTTGAGTTATGGCTAAGCTTAAGTAAAGTATTCCAAGTATTAAGAAACTTGGAATAAGAATTGCTTTTCTGCCAATCCTGTCGGACAGAACTCCCATGATTGGCTGGGATATAATGCCCATCGCAAACAATAGTGCTAGATACACACCCATTTTTAATGATGAAAATCCTAAAGTATCAAATAGATATATGGGTAAAAAAGTAAGTACACTTACCCTGGCTCCTGATATTAAAGCGTTAGATATTGTTACGGATAAAGCCTGTGGATTTCGGACCAAGGTTTTTAAATCAGCCCAATAATCATAATGACTTATTTTTTTATGGGCTGGTTTATCATTTAAATTCTGTTTGTTAATTTGATTTTTACTAAGTACCCGCCACATCACTACACAGATAATAAGTATTGGAATTAAATGAAACTGCAGGACTGTTCGCCAAGCAAATGTCATTATTAAAGCGCCCACGATTATTGGGCTTATTGCGTCACCTATACTAGCTCCTACCCCATGTACGCCTAGAGCCATACCTCGTTTCTTTGAGAATTTTATTGACAGGCTTCCCATAGCTGTAGGATGCCAAAGAGCTACAGATAGCCCTATTAAACCAGACCAGATTAGAGTCCATGCATATGTTGGCAGAACGCTTATTGCAAAATAAGAGAGACCCAGCAGCAAAATAGCAGAAACCAAAAAAATTGAATGTATATTTCTACGTGTGTCTGTAAAATACGCAACTACTACCATTAACCCACTGGCAACTCCCATTTGAACCGTATTTAAGGAAGCGAGTTGAACTGCAGAAAGACCAAATTCGCTTTTAAAATAAGGAAGAATCAAAGGAAATAAGTTTTGATACCAATGCATTACGATATGACCGAAAGTAATCCAATATAAAAAATTTGAATCTTTATGACGAATACCGGGTACCTTGAAAGGTAAATTATGAAGCAAGTTATGGATAGAATTAGGGAGCATTTAACTTAGAGTACAGTAATGTTGTAATAAGTAAATTGATTTTTAATAAAGAAATTCAAATAAATAGATTATTTTGAATGTATCGGCATTAATGCTTTAAAATGCATCTCACTACTATTATTTTAATTACAGAGGAGGTTTTAAATTGGCCAAATACATGTTTAAAGGTAAATACGCTGCCGAAGGAGTGAGAGGTCTTCTAAAAGACGGGGGATCGTCTCGAATACAACACATATCAAAGTTATTTTCTGATCATGGGTGCACTCTTGAATTGGCGTATTTTGCATACGGAGAAGATGATGTCGTTGGTTTTGCAGATATGCCGGATACAACAACAGCTACTGCAATGTCATTGGCAGTTAATGCTAGTGGAGTAGTAAAAGTAAGTATTATTCCGTTAATAACTCCAGAGGAAATAGATGCGGCTAGTAAAATGGCGGTGAATTATAAGCCAGCTGGCAGCTAAAACAGTTTAATATAGGTTAGGGAGACTTTGTATGAAGACAACATAAGTTACGTTATAACTTGGACGGGGCTTATGTTACTGCTTTAAGCTTACTAAACAGTATGATTATTTGAAATGTACGTTGTATTTATGCGACTAAATCTATATGTGAGATATTTATGAAAATGAAAATTCTTGGACTTACTTTACTTTTTTCTCTTGGTTTAATATCAGTGTCTTGTGGCGGTGGAGGCGACTCAGGTGAAGCTCTTACAGAAAGTCAGCCAGAGGTTACTTCAGAAGAAAATCGTTTTGATTCATCTATAGGTACAGAGAAAGAAGTAGCAGCTACTACAGGAACATCTGCGCCGGCCGGAGATATGGGAGAACAACGCGCGTGGTTTCCGGCAGTGTTGTTGGATGATGGAAGAGTCTTAGTAGCTGGCGGTAAAAGCCCGAAATGGGCTGCAGGTGCTGCTGATACAGCTGAAGTGTATAACCCTAATTCTAATGTTTGGGAGTGGACTGAAGCTATGACGGATGCGAGGTTTCAAAATGCCTTAGCTAAATTATCTGATGGGCGCGTCATGGTGGCGGGTGGAAGAGGTATTGATAATAAAGCTGTGAACACAGCTGAAATATGGGATCCCGAAACAGGCATATGGACGCCAACTTTACCAATGAATGATGCTCATGAAACCATGCCAATGATAACTCTTGGTGATGGCAGAGTCATGATAATTGGTGGTGCAAATGATACCTATGCGCCCTTAACTACTGTAGAAGTATATGACCCTGCAACAAACGGTTGGGTAGAAATCGACCCGATGTCTGAAAAAAGAATTTGGCATACGGCAACATTACTAAGTGACGGAAGAGTTTTAGTTACTGGTGGAGGAAAGCCTGACGGCCCATGGATTAAGACTGCGGAAATCTTTGATCCTGCGACTGAACTGTGGGGTTCAGCAGGGGAGATGAGCGTAAGTAGGGCACAACATACAGCCACATTATTAAAAGATGGCAGAGTTTTAGTGGTGGGTGGAAGAGGAAAAAGAATGACAGCGGAAATCTATGATCCATCTAATAATACCTGGGGTTCAAAATCTGATCTAAACATTCCGCGAGCAGAACATATAGCGGAACTTTTACCTGATGGTAGGGTAATAGTCGCCGGTGGCACAGGTAGTAGAGATAACTTTGAAATCTATGATCCAGACACAAACATCTGGGCGATTGTTGGAGATATGTTAATGGGAAGATATAGATTTAATTCGGCTTTATTAAAAGATGGAAGAGTACTGATAATTGGTGGGCAAGCTCTTGCTGGAGTTCTTGCAGCTACAGAAGTATTTAGCTTAGACATTGGTGAGGAAATAGAAGCAACTATTTTATCTGTTGACGCATCGGCAGCTGCAGAAGCAACTCCTATACCAACGTCAACTCCTATGCCAACGCCTACCCCTGACGTCCTTACCACAGTAGATTTGGAGTTTAAGGCGATTATTGACCATGATGGTAGTTCCAATTTTCATGTACATGCTGAGGTTCCAGTGAGAATGGGACTGGGGCAGAAGATGAATAGCCCTACAGGAATCAACGGTATAATTGTGCAGTATTCTGAATTTATTGAGGATAATCGTGCAACAGGTGGAGTGGCCACAGTTAGAATAGAATTATCCGTTCCATCGGGCGGTCTTGGAGGCGCTGACATGACTTTAGAGAGTGGCCAAATAAATCCAACGTATAAGAAATTTGGTAAATACTCCGTAGGATTACTATCATTGGAACCTGCCCCCATAACGGATGCAGATGTTTCTAAAGTTACTGTAGTAGTGTTTTTATCTAGTCTACTTCGATAAATAAGGACCTACGATGGGTACTAAAATCGATGTTCTCGTTATTGGAGCGGGTTCAATAAGGGTAAATAGTGCTTACTTTCTTGCTGAAAGAGGGATTAAAGTAACTCTATTAGATAAAGATGATGTTTGCTCATCCACATCTTGTGGTAATGCAAGCCTTCTATTTCCTAGTCATAGCCTACCTCTATCATCTCCTGGAGTTATTCCTCAAGGAATTAAATGACTGTTTCAAAACACATCAAACCCACTCGAATAGCATTAACTACTTTAGTTTCGTGCCTTATTGCTAGCGCAGTTATAGGTATCATGATCGTACTTATTGGCGATTTTGAGGAAACTCAAATCAAAATACTTGGCACAGTTGCAGCTTTGGCAGGGTTCAGTTTGATTTCCTTACCTAGCATCTTTAATTTAGAAAAACAACGATATCAATTCATTGGAAAACCCGGAATATTAATGTCACTTGTTTTCTTCTTGTTGATTTTAATTATTATTTGGGGTTCCGATGAGTTTGGGAATGAGTTAATTGGTAAATTAACTTTTACTTCAGGAGTAATTGCAGTTGCTCTCAACCATATCTTGTTACTTTTTATTACTAAACCTAATACTAGAACGTTACTATTTTGTCAAAAAGTGACTGCTTTAATTATCTGCATGGTGGCGAGTATTATAATAGTTGGGGCCTGGACTGAGGAAATGTCAGACGCTGTGTTTAAAGTTTTGATTACCCTGGTTATATTGGACGTATTAGGCACAATCTCATTACCTATTCTAGGCAGAATAAACTTTAAATCTTAATATTCTGTATAGTTAGTTGATCTATCTTACCGACTTAAGTATTAAACGAAACCATACTACTTTTTTGATTTTGACTCTTCTGGTTCTTCTTCAAGCTTTAAATCTTCTAATAAATCATCAGGCAGTCCATCCTTGCTTGAGATTCCAGATTTAAAGTTTCGAATAGCCTTTCCCATGGCTCCACCAATTTGAGGCATTTTACCTGCACCAAAAATAAGTAAAACGATCACCAATACTATTATTAATTCTGTTGGTCCTAGTCTAAATGGCATTTGAGAAACTCCAATTATTAATTAGGTTCAATTTGAAAGGATGATTCTGTTTGATTTAACTATGTGCCATATCTGCGCCACAACACATAGGAGATTTAATTTTACCGCATCCTTGCGGGCACTTGCTGACTCCTACTGTAGAGCCATCGTCTTTTTCCAAAACGACATGTTCGAGTGTTGTGCCACATTTGCCACAGGTGAGACCTGTCACTTCCATATCGCAATCTGTAGTACTACACGTGTATATTGTCATTTATAGCCTCCATTAATTTACCTAGGATACAGTATAAGTTTAAATTAGTCTGCATTAAACTGATTCATTATAAGAAATTAACTAGTCATGAATTGTCTATTGAAATTATGTCAATGCAAATATAATATATAGGTGCGACCAATTATAAGTCGTTATTAAGCAAATCCGATACTTTAGATAATTCAATCAACAAGAGGTAAGAGTTGGCAAAAAAATCTACCGTTCAAAAAAATCTCAAACGTCAAAGAATCGTTAAGAAATACTCTGAAATAAGAAATAACCTTTTAGCTATAACCAAGGACCTTAATACTACACACGAAGCTCGTATGGAAGCTAGAAGTGAGTTGGCTAAATTACCCGTAAACGCTAACCCCAATAGAATAGTGAATCGGTGCGAAGCTACCGGTAGACCTAGAGGTTATATTCGGTTTTTTGGATTATCAAGAATTACCTTTAGAGAGATGGCATTAAAGGGACTTCTTCCTGGTATTCGTAAAGCTAGTTTGTAATTTTCGATTCGTCTAAACGTAATTACGGTTACCTGCCACAGGCGTATCTATTATTATTGGTTTCCAGTCGTCCTTTGAAAAATAATGGATGTTACTGTAGGACAATTTTATCAAGACCATTACGAATTTATGAGACTGGATAAGAGACCGATAAACTTTCGATAAAGGTATTTTCCAGAAGTTCCTTTATCAGAATATGTTAATTTTTTAGATAAACAGTATGTAGCTTATTACCCACTCATGGGTATTTAATTCATGTAAATGCCACCATCTACATTAAATGCCTGCCCTGTTATATTTTGAGCATCGTCAGATACCAAAAACGCCGCAAGCTTTCCAATATCAATAGGAGTTTGTTCTCGGCCCATTGGAACCCAATCTTGGACTAGGGCGTCAAATTCATCCTTTTCTTTATATCCACTTTTTAATGTAGCTTGGTTAAAATTACCTCTATGATCCGTAATACGTTGAGTCATTGGAGTCCATACTAAGCCTGGACAAATTGCGTTAACATTAATTCCCGATGAAGCCAATGCTGTAGCTTTGGATTGAGTCCAGTTAATTACTGCAGCTTTCGTTACACAATAGAATGGTAATGTCCCTCCTCTTCGGGCAGCAATTGATGCAATGTTGACTTGTTTGCCATAGTTTCTCTCAAGCATGTACGGGGTAACTGCATTTGAGCACCTGACTACTCCGCGAACATTTACATCAAAAGAGGTTTGCCAGTCATCATCATTTCCCTGCTCTCGAGTCCACCATTCATCAGCTCCAATTATCCCAGCATTATTAACCAGAATCTCAATGGATCCATAGTTAGAGATTACGGATTTGGTCATAGCATCAACCGATTTATCATCAGTTACATCAACACGGAGGTGGCTTGATTGTGTGTTTGAAAGTTGTTCAGATGTGACGGCAGCTGCATCTTCATTCTTGTCAGCCACTACTACGATAGCACCCTGTTGATCAAGAACCGAGCATATTCCTGCACCAATTCCTTGGGCTCCGCCTGTTACGATTGCTATTTTCCCTGTGAGGTCGGCTATCATGAATAAAATTTTGTAATAGCAGGTATTTGCCTGTTTACCAGGATTTGTCTTAGTTGATCAGTTTTACGTAACGGTAACTAGGAGTTTTCGCGTAGCGAAAACTCCTAAGTTTATTTAACCGAGTTCTTTAGCGGCCTTTTCAGCATCAGCAGCGCTAAGTATTCTGAATACCTTCTGTGTAGGATCTTCAGCTGCGACACCTTTGATAGCCTTTCGGCCATTTTTCATTGTCACGAGTTCAGGATCTTTGATATCGACAATTTTCTTTAATTTCACACTATATGCAGTATATGCCATTTTAACTCCTATAGAACATAATGTTGATTGTGTAGGTTACAATAAAATGACTTGTTTGAGGCATTGATATACATAAAATTTAGCCTTATTTGATTCAAATTTTGAGTTGTTATGTCAAAATTCGTGTTTTTTTCAATTTATACTTGGCTCTATATTGCGATTTGCAGTGACAAATTTTAGGATATGTATAATCTATTTACAGAAATTCTGATTTTTGGATATCAGTATAAAATCTGTTACATGTATATTATTTGTAAGTAGTTAATGATTATATTTTCGGAGAATTTAATTGGATTTAAAATTTGAAACTAACGAAGAAGTTGTGCAAGCGGCTAAAAAAGCTCTAAATCAAGGTGCATGGAATTATTTGGTCGGGGCTTCAGAGTCAGAAACGTCGATGCGACGAAACAGATTGTCGTTTGATAAAGTTGCATTTAGACCCAGAGTATTATCAGATGTCTCAAAGATAGACCCATCTTCATTACTGCTTGGGCATAAAATTCGAATCCCAGTAATACTTGCACCAATAGGTTCACTTCAGGTTTTTGAACCAGAGGGTGGTGTGGCGTCTGCAAAAGCAGCCGATACTTTTGGAACTATTCAAACAGTAAGTTCTGTAACATTACCTTCTCTAGAAGATATAAGTGAAAGTACAAATAGTCCGAAAATTTTTCAACTATATGTGCATGGGGATTGGTCGTGGACTGAAGATATGGTTGATAGGGTAGTTGAAGCAGGTTATAAATCACTTTGCGTTACCGTAGATACAGCGCATTATAGTCGCAGAGAACGACCATTGTTAATGCGATGGCAACCTCCAACTCAACGTAGACCTAATGATAGGTTTCATCAAGCTGCACTGACTTGGGAAACCATGGCAAAGATTAAAGAAAGGTCCGGGTTGCCGTTTATGGTGAAGGGAATAGCTACAGCAGAGGACGCAAAGTTAGCGGTGGAACACGGTGTAGATTTTGTGTGGATATCAAACCACGGAGGACGTCAATTAGATCATTGTTTAGGAACAATGGACATGTTGCCGGAAATAAGAGATGTTGTACAGGACAAAGCTGAAATAATAGTAGATGGAGGCATCCTTCGAGGCTCGGATATAGTAAAAGCAGTAGCTTCGGGCGTTAGTGCTGTTGCTATCGGTAAGCTTCAAGCCTGGGGGTTAGCTGCTAATGGAGCGCAAGGATTGGTTAGGGTCTTAGAATTATTAGAAGAAGAAATGATTGTGGCAATGGGGTTGTTAGGTACTCCTTCAGTTTCGGATCTAAGCGATTCTTATGTTTGCCAGGGTGACCCTGTGGTTTTACCTCACGAGATGAGTGCTTGGGTAAATATGCCTTTTGGCAATCATGTTGACCATCCTTATAAGAATCGGATGCTGTGATTAGCTTCTTATTTTTCCGCAAAAACGGTTACAAATAAAATGCTAATAGCCGCAGCTTTCCCTCTACATATTGCAAAATTAATCAGACACTCGATAGACACTTTCCATATTTACGCCAGTAACTACCCGAATATATCCTGACAATAATTGATCAACTTCAGGATCTCCTGTGTCAACTAAAAAGGGCCTACCATTTAATGATGCGAGTTTATTTGTGGTAGCAACGATAACAATGGACTCTCGCCCAACACGCTTTATAATTGATGGACTAATCTGCTGGTTACCTCTGCCAAAAATATGTCCTTGACCACCTATTGGAGTAACAATAATTTTGACTGGATTATTGCACTTCGCCACTATGCCTTCAATCTGCAAATTAGTTACATCTTCAGCTATTAATTTGCCTCCTTTAAATAGATCCACGCCTAACAACGTTTTATCCACTCCCAGCGCGTTTCCGATTGCCCTAAGAGTTGTTCCAGGACCTAATATGTAAAGTATATTGTCTTCAATCCTACGAGATATTTCATGAGCTACAGCAGACATTGCCGACTCATCACTTTCGATACCTCCAGATTTTGCACCCTGAATATATCTTCTTTCAAAAGGTACTTTCATGTACCCATACAGGGAAGCAGATAAATGGCCTTTCCGAAAAGCGTCTTCGTCTATATCCATAACTTCCACATCTTTTAAATTTATATCTGTAGAAACAAAATAGTTATTTACCAAACGCGCGGCTGATTTAGGAGTCGTGGCGTAAACCGCCGAGTGCATCTTTACTCCTGCAGGTATTCCAACTACTGGGATGCTATCTTTTATAACTGAATATATATCTCTAGCTGTTCCATCACCGCCAGCAAACAAGATTAGACTAACCTTTTCACTTACCATCATCTCTACTGCAATACGGGTATCCTCAGCTGAGGTGAAATCTGGAACCTGTATTGGTAGGACAAAAGGGGAAAATCCAGCTGCTCTTGCGGACGTTTCACCCATGATTCCCGGTGGACATATAATATCAACCGACGTATTTAACCCGATGAATATTTCCTTAAGGCAAGTGGTTGCGCGAATTGTAGATTCAGGTTTTGCTCCCAATTCAATAGCTGTAGCAACTATTTCAGTAGTGTCGGTGCCCTTAAGCCCAACACGCCCACCCAAACCAGAAATTGGATTTATAATCAAGCCAAATGTGGGTTTAATTTTTTTCACATTTAAATTTTAATACTATTCGCGTTTGGTTTTATACGCTTTCCATGTCATGGCCCAAGTCTCAGGGTCATTAAATTGATTTTGAGGTAACTGATCGCTAGCTGATTTATATGGGGCGCCTTTTAAGCTTTCCGGATCTGAGTAAGCTTGAGCTGATATATCTTTAAGCACTGCAACATAGGCATCTAAGTCATCAAGAGATAATGACTCTGTTGGCTCAAGCGTCATTGGTTCATCAACTAACCTTGGAACATGACTTTCCATATACGTTTGCAATCCATAATCTGACATCTTGCGAGCTAAGTCGGAAGTAGTTAACCCTGTGTCTAAACATAATTGCTTCCAAGTGTATCTAACCTGTTCTATCCTTCTCACATTGTTATCCCAAGGAAGATCTAGCCCTTTTATTTGCATTAACTTTGTAGCCAAATAATTATTGTTTAACACAGCCGTTTCAGAGACACTCTTTAACCCATCTGCTCCCAATGACATTACCCAAGAATACGCTTTTATAACCGTTTGGACATTACCAAGAAAGCTGCGGATCTTACCGATGCTGTCTGGCCGATCATAATTCAAAACGTATTCAGTGTCATTAAAATCTCCTACAGGAGTTGGAAGAAATTTTGCTAGTTTTTCTGAAACACCCACAGCTGCTGTGCCTTGACCTTGAGCGCTGTGCGGAGCTGAAAATGTCTTATGTAAATTAAATTGGCATAAATCAAAGCCGGTATCTCCTGCTCTTACAACACCGAATAATCCATTAGCATTGGCTTGATCGTAAGCACACAATCCTCCAGCGTCTTGCACTGCTTTTACCATGTCAGGTATGTGCGGGTTGAACAGTCCAGTATCTTCTGGGTTAGTGACCATTAATCCTGCTGTCCTTTCAGACAAAACAGACAATAAAGATTGAAAATCTGGATAACCATTTTCACCTGGCATAAGAGTTATTACTTTAAAACCTGCGACGGAAGGTGTGGCTGCATCAGCAGGATGTGAGAATGCAGTTGTAATAATCTCATTTCGCTGCTTTCCTTCTCCATTTGATTCATGGTAAGCGCGAATTAAACAGGCATTAGTATAAATTCCTTGGGCACCACTGGATGCTTGAAATGAGTACTTATACATGCCAGATATTTCGCACATTATCTGCTCAAAATCAAATAATATTTTTAGTATACCTTGAAGGGAACTAGGGTTTTGAAGTGGGTGCACATCTAAAACCGATGCATTTCTACATATTGCCTCATTAACTTTGGGACTATATTTCATAGTGCATGTTCCGGAACTTGCATCTGGAGTTACATCAAACCCAAGGGTCATCTGAGAAAGGCGAGTATAATGCCTTAATATATGTGCCTGTGAAATCTCCGGTAATTTCAATTTTGACGACCTAAGCATATTTTGTGGCACAGAATCTAAAGGGTTTTGGATTTCTTCTAAGATTGCTTGATCGGTTTCATCAACCAGTACCCCTCGTTGCCCTTCGCTACCCATTTCCATGATTATAGGCTCATTCCACCTAGCTGCATGGTAATTATCGTGTGGTTGTGTCATGTGAGGATCTCCTTTAAAGACTGGGTTAGGAAATCTATATCATCTTTGGTATGAACCTCTGTTACACAATATAAGGACGATTGTCCTAAACATTTAAACTGACTTGAGAGATCAAATCCACCAAAAACACCTCTGTCTAAAAGGTCAATATTAATTTCCTCAACAGTTTTTCCAGTATCGGAAAAATCCACTACGAATTCTTTGAAAAATAAATTTGAAAGAGAGGGACTTTTTATGCCAGGTATATTACCAAGTTTTTTTGACGCATAAGATGATCGTTCCATTATAGTTTTACCAACTTCATTCATGCCAACTGGACCCATTAATGACAGGTACACACCTGCAATAATTGCCCATAACCATTGCGTTGTACCAATATAATCAGGCGATAAACCTCGTTTTTCATACGAAGTTCGATCAAACGTTGAATAATCAAAACCAAATTCTCCCGGCCTTAATCCAGGAGCTATACTGACTAACAAAGCATTGTACTCTGCGATTAATTCTGGATTATCATTACTTGCTATAAAACCACCTAGTCCGCCTCCCCCGTACATATGGATTCCTAATGGCTGAATATCTCCTACAACTATATCTGCACCATATTCAGAAGGAGGCGATATAACGCCTAAAGTGATTGGGTCTACACCAACAGTTGCAAGAGCTCCTTTGCTTTTCGCAATATCAACTATTTCATAAGCACCTGTTTCGATGGCACCTAGAAAAGTTGGGTTTTCGAAGTACACTGAGGCAGTTGCACTGGAAATTTTAGAGCGCAGGTCTGATGTATCCATCAAGCCTGTGTTACTAACCATTTTTATTTTTTTAATACTCGCTACTGGCCTAACAAAATTATACATTTGCAATAGTCTGTCTGCGCTTATTGTTTCAGGAACTAAAATCTCATTCCGCCCTGTATATCTACAGGCCATTAGTAATGCGCTGTTAGCTGCGGCTGACCAGTCATACGTCGGAGTAGAAACAACATCCATACCAATCAGTTCGCCAAGTAAACTTTGAAATTCGAAAACTGCTTGCCACTTACCATGATCACCGAACTGTCCTCCGCCATAAGCAGTTACAAATTCGCCTCGCTGGGCTATTTCGTCACAAACTGCTGGCACGTAATGCTGCCAACACCCTGCTCCTAAAAAATTTATGTTGTCCTGAGCATTTCGGTTTTTGGATAATATTTGTTCAACATGTTTTCTTAAACGACTTTCAGATCGAATTGGACTCGGAAGGTTCAATGCCCCACCAAACCTAATTTCATTAGGAATAGAAGCGTAGATATCCTCTACACTTTTTATTCCTATAGCATCCAACATCTTATCTCTGATACTGGGCACAGAATTTGGTATAAACGGATCGGATTTATTTTGTTTCATTCACCCACCAATATTTTTGTACAATTTGGTTTTTAAAAGTTGACTTTCAAGATTCTAACATTTCTCTTCATTTGACTAAATGTTTTAGATTGACCCTTGTTTACTATGACACTAAAATCAAGCCAATAGATAAAGATTTTATTTTGAACTCTCATAAAACTACACAAGTTGGCAAAATACAAACCGTATTAGGGCAAATCGAACCTAAACACCTAGGTTTTACTATTATGCACGAACATGTGTTATCCAGTTTGAACGCCTATAAAGCTAAACCTGAAGTTGCTTCTGATGTGGGGTGGGTGAATGCTCCCATCAAATTTAACAATATTGGACAATTACATCTTAAAAAGTATATTAACCAAACCGCCTTGGAATTAACCAATATAGACGATGCGATTTCAGAGGTGAGTGAATTCAAAATTTCAGGTGGAAACTCGATTGTTGACACTACCAGCAGAGGGATTGGTAGAGATCCAAGAGGCTTAGCTTTGGTATCCAGAGCAACAGGCGCCCATATTGTAATGGGGGCAGGGTACTACGTACCTTTGTCTTACCCTGAGGGCACAAGATCGAAAAGTGAGAATGAACTCATAAGTGAAACTGTTTCCGATATAGTTCACGGTGTAAAAGACACTGGTATTAAAAGCGGTATTATTGGAGAAATTGGTTTAATCGACCCAATCGATAAAGTGCAAGAACGTATACTAAGGTCAGCTGCTCAGGCCAGTAAAATTACGGGTTGCCCAATTACGATCCATCCTCCACTTAACGATACGGGAGCTCTTGATATAATGAAAATCCTACTAGATGAAGGAGTTGCTCCTTGTAACATAATTATTGGGCACCTTGGAATGGCTATGGTAGACCAAGAGTCAGTCAAGGAGCTTGGGGCTACTGGTTGTTACCTGCAGTATGATCATTTTGGATCTTTTGAAGACTCCCTTATGATTTACAAAGATAAACCGACATTAGCACAAAATGACAACGATCGTCTCGAAAGTCTTAGAACTTTAGTTGAGCTTGGCTATGAAGATCGTTTATTAGTTTCTCAGGATGTATGTATTCAGATCCAGCGAATCAAGTATGGCGGAAAAGGGTACGCACATTTAGTCACTAACATCGCTGACAGGATGATATCCAAGGGGTTAGACAAAAGCGTAATAAAAAAAATATTCATAGAAAACCCATCCCGGATATTAACTTTTAAAAATGGGTCGATATAAGTTATGAATGATATGGCTGGTATGGCTCAAACAGTATTAGGTCCAATACCAATAAATCAGTTGGGTATTACTTTAATGCATGAACATCTATTGTTAGATTTAGACTGCTATTTTGATGAACCTGAAGCCGCATCAGAAAAGAGATTTATAGAAGCTTCTTTAGAATTTAATTTACTCGGCAAATATGGGTCAAGGTGGTCATATAACAAGGATGGTCTGCGTCTTAATGATATCGAACTTTCGATAAATGAAGCCCAGGAATTTAAGTTTGCCGGTGGAAGCACAATAGTTGATACGACAAGCAGGGGCATAGGACGGGATCCTGTTGGTTTGGCAAAAATTGCTAGAGCGACTGGGCTTAACGTAATTATGGGTAGTGGATATTATGTACCTATGTCACATCCGGCTGACATCAATGACAAAACTACGGATCAAATAACTGACGAGATTGTTCAAGATATAACTATGGGTGTAAATGACACTGATATTAAATCTGGAATTATTGGTGAAATTGGTAATTTTTTTCCGATGGACTCGGTACAAAAAAACATACTAATCGCATCTGCCCACGCAAGTATAGAAACGGGCGCTTCTATATCTATACACCCAGGTAACGATGACAGATCTCCATACGAAATCGTTACACTCCTTGCAAAAGAAGGGGTGCCAGAATCTAAAATAATAATAGGCCATTTGAGTATTGCATTCGAGGACCGATCTCTACTCAAAGACTTAGCTGAAACTGGGTGCTTTTTAGAATACGATCACTTTGGATCTTTCGAAGACTCATCATCAGAGTATCGTGGTATAACTGATTTAATTAAAAATGACATATCTCAAATAGAGATAATTGAATTTCTAGTTGCAAATGGATATGGAGATCAAGTTTTAATCGCGCATGATGTCTGCTACAAACCACATTACAAACAATACGGTGGAAAAGGATTCGATTACATCATTACCGGTATAATTCCCAGATTGCGCAAACATGGGTTTTCTAACAAAGATATAAACAAGATGTTAGTAGACAACCCAGCTAAAGCTGTAGCCTTTTACTAATTTACAAACATTTAGTGAGCAAGATTATTGAAATACCAAAAAGTTGAACCTGTATTTAAAGGTGTGTTTTTTGATTTTGACGGGACGTTGGTTAACTCTGAACCTTTACATTTCCAAGCCGAGAAAGTGGCATTAAATTCACGTGGTATTTCTTTCGACTTAAGCGATAAAAAAGATCTGATTGGAGGAACAGTGAAAGGCACCGCGGAGCGGATCTGTGCAAAGTATGACATCCAAGATGTAGACAGTTTCTTCATCGAAAGAGAATCTGTATTTCATAAATTGGTTGACTCAACATTAGCGTTCATGCCAGGCGCGCAATCTTTGATTGAAATTTTGGCGCACAAGAGTGTATTGATTGCTTTAGTAACATCCGGCACGCCCAACTATGTACTTAGCTTTTTAAACAAGCACCATATTGCCAAGAAATTTCAGTCGATTGTCACAATGGCAGATGTGGATCTCCATAAACCATATCCTGATCCTTATATAAAGGCATTAGAGCTGACATCATTAAATCCGTATGAGTGTATTGCGATTGAAGATTCTCCTGCTGGGGTTATTTCGGCATACAAAGCGAATCTTCCTTGTGTATATATAGATTATGAAGACACCAAGTTGCCCTTCAAGTCAGATAGCATATTAAGGGTGAAAAATTTACAAAAAGTGGACATTCAATTACTTAACGAATTGCATCAAAATCACCAATCTAAAATTCAGTCTCAAACAATGTAATTCTGTTAGAATTACCCTAGAAAAATATTCTATAATTAGAAGGGTCAAACATGTACATTATAAGACGAGCATACCAAGCTAAACCCGGCCAAGGCAGAAAGGCTGCCATGCTACTCAAAAAAATTACAAATATTTACACTGAATCTGGGCAACGTGGAGAAACTATAGTCTATTATAATGGGGGTACTCTCCCATCTCCTAAAAATGAACTAAATAGGGTATATATGCAATGGACTAGTGAAGTAATAGACTCTCCTTATAGAGAAGATAATAAATTTCCTGATTTAGGTGATGTTGAGGAAAAACTGTACCAATTATTGGATGACTCTGACGGCCCAATTACCTGGATTGAATTTTGGGAAGAAGTTAAATAAAACAATCCAAATAATATTATTTGGATTCATACAAAAGTAAAAATTGATTTATGGATACTTCAATAAACCTAAGACAATTATTAAATAGTGATAGATCTATAAAGGGTTAATTTCCAATATTTACAACCTGTACTCTCTTATGGAGGTTTCTAGCTAGAGACACCCTGCACAAATTTAAGTGACAAAGAGTTTACACAATGACGTGTATTTGTGGAGGTAAGTTTTTCACCAATAAATACATGTCCTAAATGACTTTCACAGTTGGTGCAAGTAATCTCAATTCTGAATCCATCAGGGTCAGGGTTTTTTGATACAGCGCCCGTTACTTCTTTATCGAAAGCTGGCCAACCGCATTGAGCATCAAATTTATCAACGGAATTATACAAGACTGCATCACACCGCCTACACACATAAGTTCCGGTTGCATAAAAATTGTCATACTCACCTGAAAATGGTGATTCAGTACCTTTCAGTTCTATTACAGATTTTTCTTCGTTAGTTAAATGGTTGTAATTTGAGTTTTTCATATCATCGCTATGTAAAATTCTAAGGGCCTACAGGATCTACGTCTATAGTCCATCCACGCGGCAAGGGTAAATCTTTTAGGAAATCAACAGGTTGAATTCCGGCAATACTCACATCCCATCTATATTTACCTCTCAGTTTAAAAGGGTAACTTGGCGTTGGCCCCATAATTCTTAAATTAGAAACTCCTCTAATGTCTCTGTGGTATCGAAGAAAATCGGCTACCCTTAGTGCTTCTTTTTCTGCAAATGAGATGTTGGAATGAGAGTAATTTAATTTTACCATTTGACTAAATGGTGGTATTTTTAGCTCGTTTCTGTATTTGATTTCGGTATTATAAAAAGACTCAAAATCTTGATTTGCCGCACATGCAATAGCGTAATTATCAGGTTGATAGGTTTGAATTATGACCCTTCCTGGAAGGATTCCTCTACCAGCTCGTCCCGCCACCTGGCAAATTAACTGGAAGGTCCTTTCACTTGCCCGAAAATCTGGGATTGATAATCCAATATCAGCAGAGATTACCCCTACAAGGGTAATCTCTGGAAAGTGTAACCCTTTTGCGACTATTTGTGTTCCGATTAAAACTGCAGGACCAGGAGTCTCGAAATCATTCATGATACTTTGAACATCAGTTGCTTTTCTAGAAGTATCTCCATCCCAAATAATGACCTTAATTTCAGGAAACAATACCTTTACAGACGCAGCAATACCCTTAGTCCCTATTCCGTGTCGATTCAATTTACCTTGCTTGCAAGTCAAACATATACCAGGGACATTACGCCTGTTATTACAATGGTGGCATATCAAAACTTCTCTGATTTGTTTGTTTTTATATTTATATGTCTCGTGATATGTCATATAAATATCGCACCGACTACATTTGACCCCAAGCCCACAATTGTCACAACGTAAATTTGATGCGGTACCCCTTCTGTTCATAAAAAGTAATGCCTTATTTCCTGATTCAAGGCACTCTGCAAGACACTTCAAAAGACGTCTACTTAAGAATTGGTCATTTCCTTGTCTTAATTCTTCTTTTATATCAACAATTTCAACTTCAGCTAAATTTTTATGAAGAATCAAACCGTCTGCAACCCCTGCAATTCTATCAGGCAATAAAAGTAGATTATGGGTGCCTGATTCGGCTCGGTATCGCGTATTAATATCTGGAGATGCGCTGCCCATTACCAACGTTGCATTTGTAAGTTTGGCTAGCTTGATAGCTACATCTCTAGTGTGATATCTGGGCTCCGGATCAACTTGTTTATAAGTCCACTCATGCTCTTCATCTATAACGATTAAGCCAAGCTTAAATTGTGGTGAAAAAATGGCACTGCGCGACCCAACCACTATTGGGTATTCTCCTCGATACATCTTCCACCATTGATCATATCTTTCTCCTGGAGAAAGGCCACTATGTAAAACAGCTACTTTGTTTGGGAACCTAGCAGCCAACCGATTTATTATTTGATGGGTTAGAGCTATTTCAGGAACTAAAACAATGGCGCGTCTGCCTGTGGAAATACATTTATCAATTGCATTGATATATACCTCTGTTTTACCGCTTCCGGTTACCCCTTGTAACAAAAATGAACAATAGGTTCTTGAATCTATCGCGTTGTTTATTTGTTTGGCAGCTATGTCCTGTGCTTCAGTTAACTCGGTTTTATTGTCTTTTGGGAAAGATATACCTGCTAATGGATCCCTAGAGACCACAACCGAAAGTATTTCTACATAATTCTTTTTTTTCAATCCATTTATTGCAGAGTCTCCATATTTCTGCCTTGCTTCAGTCAGTTTAATCCCATCAAGTCCATTATTTAGTGCCTTAATCAGTTGGAGTTGTTTTGAAGCATTTTTTAAAAGATAATAATCTTTATTATCAAACGACGTCCCGAGTGGAGTAAGCTTAAGGTGCTTTATCTTTAGTTCTCTAACAGAGGGCGATTCTCTAACAGGTTTAAGTACCACATAACCCTTGCGTTCCAAAGTTTTTATATGGCTTCCAATGGACTCACCAAAAGACTTCCGAAGCTGCATAACTGTAATGGGAATGTTTCGTGATATATAGGATAAAAGTTTCTGTTGCCGTTCATTTATATAATCATCTTTGAGTCCGGTGATTTCAGGATTCAATTCAACTCTTAAATTATGTCCAGTACGAACTCCTGGAGGAAGCATTGGGGATATAGCTTGAAAAATTGAAGAAAGATAATTAGACGAGATCCAATTCGCTAAATTTAAGTGTACCGGACTTAAGTAAGGCTGTGTGTCAATTATAGAAATAACATCCCTTGTCTGAGGTACTGCTGGGGTTGATTCTAAAGAACAAACTAAGCCTTGAAGGCGTCTAGATCCAAATGGCACTTTTACTAACTGACCTGGCTTTAACTTCAGGTCTTTGGGAACTGAATAGCTAAAAGTTCCTAACCGGCCTGTAGGTACATCAACTGCGACTTCAACATAATGCTTTTCTTCTGGATATTGCAACACGACGCTTTCTAATTAATAATTTAAGCGTCATCTAAAGATTTACTTTAACGCTTCTCTTTAATTCTAGCTCTTTTACCAGATCTGCCTCTAAGATAATAGAGACGTGATCTTCGGACGTCGCCTCGACGGAGAACTTTTACTGCATCCACATTAGGTCCATACAAGGGGAATGTTCTCTCAACTCCTACTTCTTGAGCGACTCTGCGCACAGTAAAAGTAGAGCTGGTTCCTCCACCTCTTTTACGAATAACAGTACCTTCGAAATTTTGGATTCGCGTTCGGTCACCTTCAGTAACTTTAACGCTAACCCTCACGGTATCTCCAGGGCTGAAGTTTTCTATATTTGTATTTGGCTCAATTTTTATGAGCTGATTAAGATTCATAATTCATCTGTATAAAATCAAGATTGAACCTAAATAATAAAATGTGATTATAAATTGGCTCAAGAACATCTTATCCTTAAGCTGTATTGTAAGTCCACAGTTATTTAACCAAACTAATTAATATCTGCTCCATCTAGCAAGTCTGGACGTCGCTCCAATGTTCGTTGAATCGATTCGCGTTCACGGAACAATTTTATTTGCCCATGGTTTCCCGAAAGTAAAACTGAAGGAACTTCCCACTCTCTGAAAACTGACGGCCTAGTGTATTGAGGGAATTGTAAAAGGCCGCTTGTGTGGGAATCATCCTTAATTGACTCAGCAGAACCGACAGCATTCCTTTGTAATCTTGTAAGGGCATCAATCAGAACCATGGCTGCCAACTCACCTCCACTTATAACATAGTCCCCTATACTAACCTCCTCCGTCACCAGATGTTTTGCTACACGTTCATCGACGCCATCATACCTTCCACATATCAAAACTATCCGATCATTTTTTGCTAAATTTTCAGCTTTCGATTGATCCAGCTTGCTGCCTTGAGGGCTAAGCAAAATTATGGGAACGGATTGTTTTAAAGCTGAATCTTGTTTCAAATAATCAACTGCTTCAAAAATAGGTTCTGGTTTCAGGATCATACCTCCACCTCCCCCAAATGGGTAATCGTCAACACTTTTATGGATATTAGATGTAAAGTCCCTTAAATCAAGACACCGGACATCAATTATCTTATTTTTTAATGCCTTACCGACCACGCCTGAGGACAGTGGGCTTTCAAACATTTCTGGAAATACAGTTAATATATCGAATCTTAACAAGTCGTTGATTATCCTTAATGTAGTTGATCTGTATCCTGACAGAGAGCTATAGTGTGATTGATAACACCACTTATAATACTAAGTCCTTCTAGAACTCCTTTTGGGCTGCCAGGTAAATTAACAATAAGGCATTTAGATCTAATGCCTGCTATCCCGCGGGTTAACATAGACATCTCAGTAAACTTACGGGTCTCAACTCGTATGGCTTCTGGGATACCAGGAATTTCATAATCTAAAACTAATTTTGTAGCCTCTGGCGTTCGATCTCTTGGGCTCACACCTGTGCCACCAGTAGTTAAAATAACATCAACTTTACCGTTATCTGACCATTCAATTAGTTTTGACGAGATCATGTCAATCTCATCAGGTACCATGTCTCGATATATTTTCGTATAACCAAGCTTAATCATAGCTTCAACTGCCACATCCCCAGAATTGTCTTTTCTTGTCCCAATATGACCTGAATCACTGATCGTGAGTAATCCGAAATTATAGCTATGTTTCGATATCATTTCTTCGTTATTCCAATTTTTATTTGTTTCGAAAAAGTCTTAAACTTGTTCGAAAACTGCTTGTACCTACAAGTTTATCCTGAAAAACTAGCTCATTAAGGTAGGTTAGCATCAAGTTGGTGTTGATTACCTATCTAACGCGCATTTTAACATGAGAAATATTTGCCCCTAATACTGATTAGAGGCATTCGAGGTATTTATTTGAGTCCAAAACACATTCCTGTGTTAACTGAGGAAGTAGTTACAGCTTTAAACCTTAAGGCAAGCGGGACATACATAGACTGCACTTTAGGGGAAGGCGGGCATACTCGCCAAATCCTGGAATCTACGGATTTGCCGATAAGGATCCTGGGTTTTGAGATAGATTCAAAAGCCATACAGTCGGCTAAAGAAACTCTTCGAAATTACCGCGATCAGGTGACCATAGTGAATGCTAGCTATATCGATCTTTATAATCAAACTATACAGCTTGGAATAATGAAAGTAGAGGGAGTGGTTTTTGACTTAGGCTTATCTTCCTTGCAGTTAGGTGGTTCCGACAGGGGGTTTAGTTTTCGTACTGAGTCTCCTCTGGATATGAGGTTTGATCAATCTCAAGAACTGGATGCATGGCAAATTGTAAACTTTTGTACTGAACAGGAGCTCACTGAGATTTTAAGAGATTTAGGCGATGAACCTTACGCGAGACGTATTTCAAAATCAATACTTAAATCTAGGCCGATAAATACAACAGGTCAACTAGCTAAAATAATAGTTAAATCATCCGGACGGAAAGTAGGAAAGATACACCCCGCAACGAGGAGTTTTCAAGCGATACGAATGAAAGTAAACGATGAGTTAAACAATATAAGGAAAGGTTTAGATCAGGCGGCCAGATTACTCTCTGCGGAGGGTAGGCTAGTGGTTATTAGTTATCACTCAATCGAAGATAGGGTGATAAAAAAATATATTTCAGAAGCAAGTAAGGATTGCATTTGTGATCCCAGAATTATTGAATGCGTTTGTGAACATAAAGCTTATTTAAAAAGCATAAATAAAAAGATAGTAAAACCAAAAATTAATGAGATTAAACTTAATCCAAGAAGTAGAAGTGCGAAGCTTAGAGTAGCGCAAAAGTTATTAAACTGATCTGCTACTAAAGACAAGATTTAAAGCCTGGAGGCTAGTATGAATAAATTGAAAACAATAACTGCTATTGACGTCGGCACTACTAAAGTATTTTCGTTAATGGCTAACGTTTTCACGGATGGAAATCTAATGACAACACCAGAGATCATAGCTACCTCTATAGCACCCTGTAACGGGTTAAAAAAAGGTAATGTTAACGATGTTAAGCTTACCTCTGCTGCAATTAAGCAAACGCTTCAAGATTTAGAATCTCAGACAGGAATTAAAACTAAATCAGCCTATGTTGGCGTTACTGGTTCGCATGTTAGTTATGAAAATAAAAGAAATTCGTTAAAAGATATCGGGGGGCATGGAGTTATAACTCACGACGAATTGAACTTAACCGAATTTGAGTCTGATTCGGATGATCAACGTATGCTCCTGCATGCTATGCCTATTTCTTATACTCTTGATGGAGCTGATGGTATCCGAAACCCTATTGGTATGCACAGCGATGCTGTGTCAGTTGACACTCACGTTATTACCGCAGATCGAACTTTTATAACTAAATTAACTGAATCATGCAAAGAAGCTGGTGTCAAAGTTGATGCGTTTGTAATGGAACCTTTTGCTAGTGCTCTTTCTACGTTAACGGATGATGAACGTGAGCAAGGTACATTGATTATAGACATTGGCGGAGGAACTACAGATATTATTGGATTTAAAGATAACAGAGTTATATACACTGCTGTTATACCTGTAGCTGGATTTCAATTTACTAATGATATCGCTTATACATATGACTCAACCTATGAATCTGCTGAAAAAGTTAAAATGGAACACGGTCATACTGAACTTACTGCCATTGAAATTTCTAAGAATATAACTCTTAACTCAAACAAGGAATCCCAAACTATAGAAGTTCCTGCTAGAGACATTGGCAGATTACTTAGAGAACGTTCAGTCGAGCTAGCACAAATGGTCCAATTAAAGCTTGAAGAGCTAGAAATTAATGGCCTCGATACCATGAAAATAGTGTTGACTGGCGGCGGATCTAAATTGCCAGGAATAGGGCACTTATTTCAGCGACATCTTGGTAGAAGAGTTCGTTTAGGAGAGCCTAACGTAAGTTGGTCCAATAAATTTGACGATCTTAAACATCCATCCCAAGCTACGGTTTTGGGGATTTTGATTTGGGCCTACTCATGCCTTCAAAAGAAACCTTTAGTCGGCAGTCAAAAAACAATGGATTCGAATAAAACAAACAAATTGATTCAGAAACTATTAACAACTCATAAAAAACTTAGGTTGTCTCCTTGGATACGACCTACAGCGAACCAAATTAATAACCATAGTTAGTCTTATATTCATTTTAGGAGAAAAAAATGGTAGTAAATAGAAGAGAGCCAGACGGGATAACAAGGATTAGGGTTGTGGGTGTTGGTGGCGGTGGCTCAAACGCGGTATCTCGAATGTTTCACGAAAGAATAACTGGAATCGAGTATCAAGTAGCAAACACTGATACTCAAGCTCTATTAGCATGCGATGTGCCTTATAAAATTTCCATAGGTGACGATTTAACTGCTGGTAAAGGAGTTGGTGGAGATCCGGAAAAAGGCGCCAGAGCTGCAGAAGAAAGTAAAGATGATATATATGAAGCAGTGCGTGATGCAGACATGGTCTTCATTGCAGCAGGTATGGGAGGTGGAACTGGTACAGGTGCAGCTCCGGTAATAGCACAAATAGTCAAGGAGACAGGAGCCCTTACTGTAGGCGTTGTCACAAGGCCTTTTGCGTTCGAGGGTAACATAAGAGCAAAACAGGCAGATGCTGGAATCAAAAAACTTAAAGAACAAGTTGACACTCTATTAGTAATTCCTAATGAGCGTTTGCATATTATATGCGGCGATGAAGTAACTGCATCTAATGCATTTAAATTAGCAGATGATGTGTTGAGGTTAGGAGTTCAGTCAATAGCTGAACTTGTAACAGTTCACGGTGAAATCAATTTAGATTTTGCAGACGCCCAATCAATAATGAGAAATGCAGGCCCTGCATGGATGTCAATTGGGTTTGGAGAAGGAGAAGATAGAGTCAAAAAAGCTGCACAACAAGCCATTTCTAATCCATTATTAGACGTGACGATAGATGGAGCTACAGGAGTTCTGTACAACATAACAGGCGGGTCAGATCTTAAACTATCTGAGGTTCATCAAGCTGCAGAAGAACTTCAGAGAGTTATCCATCCTGATGCTAATATCATTTTTGGAATGACGACTGATCTAAAAATGGAAAATGAGATCAAGCTAACGGTTATAGCTACAGGATTTGAAAACCCTGAAACTGAGGTTATGACTGATGGTGAGTTGAAGGAAATGCTTATGTCTACAATGACCGACGGTGCAATGGACGTACCTCCCTTCCTTCGAAGACTAGCACGAAGTAATGGCCCGAGTGTAAGCAGGCAACTTACTTTCGACCAAGTAGAAGCTTGAAACACAGATTCCTAAGTTTTTAGATTTCTGTAAATAAAATAAAGAAGAGTTGACCTTGCAGTGGTCAACTCTTCTTTATTTTATTTCAACTTTAATAACCTAAATTAATTATTTAAATAGCCCAGTCTCAATAAAATACATACTCCAATAATTCACTTTATTTGTTATTTAAACCTACATAAATATTGATTGACATACACTATATATAGTGTTAATTTTTGTGAACTACCCGATAAGTAGTATGTTTAATTTAAAATGTTTTGTATTCAATGTGGTAAAGATAGAACTAAAGTCGTAGATTCAAGAGAGACTCGCGCAGGCGTCAGACGGCGCCGTGAGTGCCTGTCTTGTGGTACAAGATTTACCACGTTAGAAAAAGTACAAAATCGCACACTTGTAGTTATCAAGCAAGATAATCGACGAGATGATTTTCAAAGAGCTAAATTGACAGCAAGCTTAACGAAAGCATGCGTTAAACGACCTCTGCCGATTAACGCCATAAATAAACTAATTGACGATATAGAGAATAAATTAACTGAATCAGGTAAACAAGAAATAAGGTCTGAGCAAATAGGTGAGTTAGTTATGACTCGTTTAAAAAAATTGGATAGAGTTGCCTATATAAGATACGCTAGTGTTTACCGAGATTTCAGTGACATAGAAAAATTTAAAGAGGAAATTGAAGCATTATTGTTACCTGATGAAACTAATAAAGTCACTAATGCACAATTGTCATTTTTAGGGGAAGCTAACGAACCTTCGTTAAGACCTAGAAGAGGCCGACCTGCTAAATTATAAGAACAGGTATGTGTTTGCAGAACATGATTAAATCCTATATAGAATGTTTGTTCTTATTTTGATAAGATACAGACTAATATTAACTTGGTAAATAGATAGAAAGAAGAATTTAAAAAAAAGTATTTCATTTAAGAAGGGAGCCCATACATGGCAAAAGGGGACCGTAAACACAATAGTAAATCTAACCATAAAACTAACGATAATGAGGTTGAGGCGGTTATATTAAAACTAAAAAAACTGGGCGTGCCTGCTGATAAAATATCAGAAGTCATGTCGTCGTCAACGCAAATTGAAAGCAATAATATTAATAGTACTAATGCTAACCCTGAATTAAATGAAAATGCTATTGTTGTTTTGCGTAAAAGATATCTACGTAAAGATGCAAACGGTGAAATAATTGAAACTCCTGACGGAATGTTCTCCAGGGTTGCTAAAGCTATATCAAAACCAGAGTTAACTTATGGAACAGAACTAGAAAGAGCTAAAACAGAAGCGGATTTCTATAATATTATGGCTTCACTGGAATATGTGCCAAACTCTCCTACCCTTATGAATGCAGGGACAGGTGCTGGCACTTTGTCAGCATGCTTTGTTATGGGTTTAGAGGACAGCATGGAAGGCATAATGACCACAGCTAAAGAAGCTGCATTGGTACAGAAATTCGGTGGCGGCACTGGCTTTGCATTATCTCCAATCAGACCTAAAGGTTCCCCAATATCCAGTACCCATGGTAAGGCATGTGGAGCGGTAGCTGTACTTAGGCATCTGTCATCTGTGTCCACTTTAGTCACTCAGGGTGGAAAAAGAGATGGGGCAAATATGGCAGTCATGGACATTCATCATCCAGACATCGAAGAATTTATCAATTGTAAAACTGACGAAGGCCAGATACATAATTTCAATATCTCCGTTGGAGCATCTGATGAATTTATGGAAGCAGTGAGAGACAACAAACAGCTTGAGTTAAAAGATCCAGATACGAATGAGACATTGTCAAGAATTTCTGCAACCGATTTATTTAATAAGATAATTTCAGGAGCATGGAAAAACGGTGAACCAGGAATGATATTCCTTGATGCTGTTAACAGAGACAATCCAACCTCACACCTCGGCAGAATGACAGCTACTAATCCATGTGGAGAGCAACCCCTATTACCATATGAATCTTGTAACTTGGGGTCCATTAACCTTTCTCTATTTGTTAAAGAAATAGATGGACTTAAAGAAGTTGACTACCAGCGATTACGAACGGTAGTCAGAATATCAACTAGATTTCTAGATAATGTAATCGATGCTAATACGTATTCGGTAGACAAAATAGCAGACATGACTAGATCTACTAGGAAAATAGGGCTTGGGATCATGGGATTTGCTGACATGTTAATGGGTATGAAGATACCTTATGATTCCAGTGAGGGGGTTGAACTAGGCAGGAAACTAATGGAATTCGTAAGAGACGAATCAGACCAGATGTCGGAAGAACTTGCAAAAGTCAGAGGTAACTTCCCAGAATGGCAAAAAAGTAAATATGGACCTGATGGTGAAAATAGACCTATGAGAAACGCATGTCGATTAACCGTTGCTCCAACAGGCACTATATCAATGATAGCAGGATGTTCTTCTGGTTGTGAGCCGGCATTTGCACTTAGTTATCATAAACATAATATTCTTGAAGGCGAGAGCCTCGTCTATGTAGACAAAACATTTGAATATACGGCAAAAGAAAAAGGCTTCTACTCAGAAGAGCTCATGAGATACCTGGCGGATGGAGGCTCAATTCAAACCAGGAAGGATGTGCCTGAATGGGCAAGAAAAGTGTTCGTCACTGCTTCTGAAATATCTCCGGAATCGCATGTTCGAATGCAAGCGGCCTTTCAAGAAAGTGTTGATTCAGGAATATCTAAAACGATCAATTTCCCTAACTCTGCAACTGAAGATGATGTGCGTAAAGCTTATATGTTAGCATGGGAATTGGGATGTAAGGGGATAACTGTTTACAGAGCAGGAAGTAGGCAATTTGAAGTGCTTACAGCAGGAACTCAAGATACTAAAACAATCGAAAACATAGAAGAATCTGAGTTCGTATCGCCCACTCCTAGAAGTCGCCCAGCTGTTATGAACGGAATAACTGAGAGGGTAAAAACAGGGCAGGGTAATATTTATGTGACAGTCAACTTCGACGAAAAAGGTAGACCATTCGAACTTTTCACAACTCTAGGTAAAGCTGGGAGTGTAGAATCAGCTCAATTAGAAGCCATTTCAAGACTTATCTCCTTAGCATTAAGATCTGGTGTTTCATCAGATCAAATTGTAGATAACTTAAGAGGTATAACCAGTGATCCGGTATGGGATTCAGGCCGACTTGTAAGGTCGGCTCCAGACGCAGTAGCGTTTGTTCTCCATCAACACATGCATGATGGAGCGGAAATGACTTTTAAGAACATAGAAACTGGAACTGGTAATTCATCGAGCATACAATTAAGCATGATGCCCACCTCCACGGAAAGCTCAACAGAAAAACTGGACGATAATGCACAGCCTGTTCAAACCAAAACAATTAATGGCATTACATGTCCGGAATGTTCGGGATTCTTAATTTTCCAAGAAGGCTGTCAACGTTGTGCTAGTTGTGGCTATAATAAATGTGAGTAGGTCAGAAAAACTCTAAGTTCTAAACGCTTGAACTTGAAGGGTTTTTCTATTATTCATCTCGTTTATTTTTAGGCATATATGGAGGTTAAGTGAACATTAATGGATAAAAAACCCATAATAGCAATTACCATGGGTGATCCTTCAGGAGTAGGTCCTGAAGTTATAGCTAAATCATTCATGTCAGAACGTATGCCAGATTGTCATTTCGTAGTGATTGGTAGCTCAACGGAACTCAACAAAGCATTAAAAATGATAGGCAGTTCGTATGAAGCTGTGGCTATATCATCTTTAACCGAGCAAAACTTATCAAGGCAATTTCAAAGCGAAAACCACTACATACCTGTATTAAATCCACAGTTAGTAGAACTGAAACACCTAAAATACGGACAGGTATCTAAAGAAGCAGGTAAAGCATCGATAGAGTGGGTTTTAGAAGCAGCCAAAATGGCTAGTAATAAAACAGTGGACGCAATGGTGACTGGGCCAATTCATAAAGAAGCATGTGTGTTGGCAGGTTATAAAGATATAGGGCATATGGAAATCCTTCAAAAATATGCCAACTCACCACTAGTTGCAACAATGTTAGTGGCGAATAATTTAAGAGTTGTTCACATGTCAACTCACAAGTCTTTGGCTAAAGCTGTTGAGTACTGCACTAGAGGAAACGTTTTAGACAAAATTAAACTTACTGACACTTACTTCAAAAAATGGGGTTTTGAATCTCCAAAGATAGGGGTAGCTGCACTAAATCCTCACGCTAGTGATGGTGGACTTATTGGAAACGATGAAGAAACTGAACTAATACCCGCAATCTTAGATGCTCGATCACAAGGGATAAATGTCGAGGGCCCAATACCTGCAGATACGATTTTCAACAAAGGCATTAAAGGCGAATATGATGCAATATTAGCGATGTATCATGACCAAGGACATATAGCAATAAAAGTGTATGACTGGGCAAAGAGTATAAGTGTAAATCTTGGACTGCCGTTCATCAGAACTAGCGTTGATCATGGAACAGCATTAGATATAGCGGGCAAAGGAATTGCTGATCCAACAAACATGTTAGAGGCAATCCTTGTGGCATATAGCATTGCTGGCAATGGTATATTACCTACTAAAATGAACACATAAGACTTACAGACTGATTCCTAGCTTTTGTAGCACTAACATTTGGAGGAAAAGATGATTATATCGTTTATAGGCGGAGGAGCAATGTGTGAGGCAATCCTTAAAGGGATTTTATCTGCCGAGAGTGCCAATAAAACTGATATTACTATTGCTGAACCAAGCAACTCACGTAGAGATGAACTAGTAAAGCTATATGGGATTAAAACTACACCTAGTAACTTAGAAGCAGTAAAGAGCAATGCAGACATAATTGTATTGTCGATTAAACCGCAAGTAACACATGTCGTTTTAGACGAACTACGAGGATACATTAATCCAACACAACTATTATTATCAATAGTTGCAGGGGCAAAACTGGATACCTTAATTAAATCCTCAGGCCATAAATCTGTGATACGAGTTATGCCAAACACACCGGCTCAAATAGGGTCTGGAGTGTCCGTATGGACTGCGACCCAACAGGTTGATTGTACTCAGAAAACTATGGTCTCATCGCTACTGAAACCATTAGGCATAGAGATATACGTGGAAGATGAAGGCTTATTAGACATGTCAACTGCACTTAGTGGTAGCGGACCAGCATATCTGTTTACGTTCGTTGAATCACTTATCGAAGCAGGCGTTAAAATAGGAATGCCTTTGGAGCTGTCAACTAAATTGGCCATTTATACGGTGCTTGGTAGCGCAAAAATGCTAGATCAAACCGAATTAGAACCTGCTGAGTTACGAAAATTAGTTACTTCACCAGGTGGAACAACTGCTGCTGCACTTCTTAAACTCGAAGACGGAGGTCTAAAAGCAATATTAATACAAGCTGTGAAGGCGGCATATGAAAGATCTTTAGAGCTTGGAAACTTATAGAATTTACCGAAAGATATATACACAATGAAGTACATAATCGAGAGAACCAAGGTAGAATGATTACCGGAGTATAAATCATTGTCTTTCGCCCTTGACTTCATAAGAATATTAGCCATCGCATTAAATGTGATCATCATTGCCAGGGTAACTGTATCATGGGTAAAACTAAGCCCAAGTAATCCTATTATGATTATAATATATGGAATGAGCGAGCCGATGCTTAGGCCTATAAGAAAATTACTTCCTAACACAGGAGGTTTAGATTTCTCGCCAATTGTAGTGATTATGTTAATTATGGGTGCGGAATGGATTTTAAACGCAATAATCGGGTTGATTAGTAATACGGGCGCAGTTTGAATACAATCATTTCAAGTGATAAAACCTAGTTAGTTACTCTGAGTTATATTAAAGTGACGTCTCCAGACGTGACTTTAATATCTCCTTGCTTGGTTTGCACTATAAGGTTACCAACTGAGTCCACCGCGACAGCACGCCCTGTTATGATCTTGGATCCATTTGATATTTTTACATGATTTCCAATCGTGCTGACTTTAGGGGCCCAGATACTACAAAGATCTTCCCCTTGAAGTACTAATTGGTATTGTTGATCAATCCGGCTAAGCAACATGGAAAGCACATTATATTTATCTATCGGAGCTCTTAAAATTTGACTAATACTTATGGCTGATTGGCTTATAACTTTTACCCTTGTAGGATCTAGATTCACATTTAAGCCAATCCCCAATACAGCAAAGTCCACATTGTTTGCTGTAGACATAGCAGTCTCTATTAAAATTCCAGACACTTTTTTACCTTCAACCAATACATCATTTGGCCATTTAATTACAGCAGGTCCTTTAATTATTTCAGATATCGTATCTTGAATGGCCAACGATGCTGCCATGTTGAGCATATGTAACTTTTTAAGACTCGGTTTAAATAAAATTGATATAGTGAGATCCTGTCCGGGAGTTGTCACCCATTCCCTATTAAACCTACCACGACCTTTACCCTGGTTATCCGCTATTACTACCAGTCCTTCTTGGGCACCTTTCTTAGCCAAAGACTTAGTGTCATCCATAGTAGAGTCAGTAATGTTTAAATTAAGAACCTGCCTACCTATTAATTTATTACATGAAGTTGTGAGTTGAGTAATATCTGATATCAATTGTTTATCTTTCAAAGAATATATCTACTAGCCTTATACTTATACTTATTCATTAATTCACTGGGGACGGAATAGTGTTATTTTGTAAGGCAGCGATAATATTGTTTGCTGCAGCAACTCCCATGGCAGTAAATGTTGCTTTACTAGCACTTGCGATATGAGGAGTAATAATTATATTTTCATTTTTAAGTATAGGGTGGCCAATTGGTATAGGCTCCGGGTCGGTAACGTCTATCGCAGCGCCCTTGATCTGGCCTGCCGTCAGTGCTGTATTTAAAGCATCCAAGTCGACAATCGGACCTCTTGAGGTGTTAATTAAAAATGAACTTTCTTGCATCAATCCTAACTCCTTACTACTAATCATTTGTTCGGTTTCAGGATTTAATGGGACGTGAAGAGATACATAATCACACGTTGATAGAATCTCATCTAAACCTAATCGAGTTACCCCGTACTTCTCCTCGAGTTCAGTTTTTTCCGTACGTGCGTGATAGTAAACATCCATTTCAAACCCGATAGATCGTTTGACTACTTTTTCACCAATATCACCTAACCCAACAATTCCTAACTTTTTTCCATAAACATCTGTTCCTAAATATGGCACTTGATCAAATACCGTCCATTCACCATTTCTAACCGCCCTATCACCAAATACGACTTTTCTTGCGATGGAAAGTATCAAAGCGAATGTCATATCAGCGCAAGTTTCAGCTAAAATCCCCGGAGTGTTAGTAATAGTAATGTTGTGAGATGTGGCTGCTTCTATATTAATGTTATTGTACCCAACAGCCCTATTAGCAATGATTTTTAGATTACCCTTGCCAGATTCCAATATGTCTTCATCAATTTGATCATCCACTTCTGTCATAATCGCGTTGCACAACGCGGCTTTTTCTATCAACACGTTTTTTGGTGGCGGGGTGTTTTCATGCCAAACTTCAACATCAAATAAAGATTGTAAGAGTTTGATAGCCTCAGGAACTCTGGCTCTTGTAGCAAATACCTTTTGTTTAATCATGGTTTTATCCTCGTATTTCTGTTCTATGTTTGCTTCTTATAAAATTACACTCAAAGTCAATAGTTTAAGCCATATTTCTACATTAGCTATCTATTTTCCATTAATTGCAATTAATTAACATTAATAAACCGAGAGGATGTTATAAACATCAAATTGGAGTAAATTGTACAAAAGTGCAATTTACCATTTGTGATTATGTGATTACATGATATATGACTTGACTATCAGTGTTTAGCACACTATAGTTGACTGTCTGGCTCTAATATATCTGAGCCTAATTTGCACCTTAGAGTTACATAGGTTTTTAACCTGTACATCTTCAAGTACAGCTGATCTACAAAGACCCTAGAGTTGCAACTAGCACTTTAACATTTGGATAGTAGAAGGAAACGTCAATTTTTGAAGAGTTTGATCCTGGCTCAGGACGAACGCTGGCGGTGCGCTTAATGCATGCAAGTCGAACGAACCCATCCGCTTCGGCGGGGACGGAGAGTGGCAGACGGCTGAGTAACACGTAAGTGACCAACCCCGGAGCGGGGGACAAGCCGGAGAAATCCGGTCTAATACCCCATACGTTCCATTAGCTAAGGCTAATGGAAGAAAGATTTATTACTCTGGGACGGGCTTGCGGCCTATCAGATAGTTGGTGGGGTAATGGCCTACCAAGTCTAAGACGGGTACCCGGTGTGAGAGCACGAACGGGCAGAGGGGGACTGAGACACGGCCCCCACTCCTACGGGAGGCAGCAGCAGGGAATCTTGCGCAATGGGCGAAAGCCTGACGCAGCGACA
>QGNM01000005.1 GCA_003228095.2 Chloroflexota bacterium
AGTCCTGATAAGACTGAGGTCCGTGGTTCGAGTCCACGTTGGCCCACCATAAGTTCTTCAGTACTTATATATTGAACCAATAGTTTTACAGAGATATTCTAAAAAAAAGAGGTAATGAAATTGGAACTTTTTTGGAGAGAACGACGTAAAGGTGAACGCTTGATTTTGGTTACAGGCCCTGGGCAAGAAGAAGAGGTTGGCGGAGTTAGAGAAACCAAAACGGGTTATGATGCTTTTGCTAAAACATTCGGATATGAACCAGGTCGTGCTGAAAAAGACATCACTTCAATGAATGAAGCTAAATCTTTCGTTGAATCTTTTCGACCCTGGGAGCTTTTCACTGATATTGAAGGATTAGAACCAGAGCCTACTAGTCGACATGAGGCCTAGTAGAAAAGAAAATATATAAAATGCCTATACACTTAGGACCGATAGAAATTTTAATAATAGTTGGTATCGTGGGATCGGTTCTGGGACTAGGTAGACTGACAGAGGTTAGTGAAGTTATGTTAAAGGCAATTAGAAATATTAAAGGTTAGTTTCATTATTTTCTTTTAATAGCGATAGTTTGCTGCATGCATTAATCATGGGAAAAGATAATGCTATAAGAATAGCTATTACTGGGAATACCCAATTTAAACCATAGAACTTCGCTATAGCCCCTCCTAATAAAGCTATTAGTCCACCTATAATCGGTGCGATACCATACATGATCGCGAATCCTTTTCCATGCATTTCTAGTGGTACATTCTCGCTTATTAATGTGTTAGTCAAAGGGGATCTCATATTTCCGAGTAATCTTATAAAAGGAGCTAATACTAGCAGCCATGTACCTGTTGTCAGACTTATTGCTATCAAAAACGGTATTTGTATAATTAGGATTAAATTGAGAGATTTATAAATACCTATTTTAGTCCCTAATACGCCACCATAAAGGCTTCCTGGGACTCCCGCTAGAACCATTAAGCTTACAAACAGGCCGGTTAGCGATAGTCCTATTACCTTTGTTTCTTTCAGCCCGCCTATTTCTGCTACTGCTATAGGCATAAATGTATCTAAACCTGTTGCAGCGGCCTCGGTGATTATCAATATCGCATATGTCATAAGCACCAAAGGGTTTGCAAATGTTTTTATAACCGATTTGACTTGATATTTAATGCTTTGGTTGCTTGAATTTACTGCTTGATACTTATCATATTCTTGATCAATAAGTGGTAAGAACAGTAAGGGTATGAGTGAAATAAATCCTGCAGCTAAGAAAGCATTTTTCCATCCGAAAGATAAACCAATTGAAGTCAACAGTATTGGGATTAAACTCATTCCAATACATCCAGCTGATTCATGAAGACCTAAAGCTTTGGTTTTAGATTTTATGAACCTTGTTAGAGAAGAAAGTCCAACAGGGTGATATATACCTGTACCTATGCCTAATACTGCAACTGCGAAAAGCAGCATGGTTTGGTTGATTGAGAGGTAAACCAAAAAACAGCCCAAGGCGGAAAGTATTGCAAAACTAGAATATATTAATTTACTACTATATTTATCCGCAAGAATTCCTGATATTACACCTGAAAAACCTCTAGATACAATCATAATATTTGCTACTAAGCCTAAAAAGAAAAAATCATCATAATCAACAGCAATTAAGAATAGCAAGGCAGGGTAAATCATGTGCCAAGCGTCGCATATTGCGTGCGATAAACCTGTGAAAATTAATAGATTCCGATCTTTTTTGTTAAAGACTTGGGGTGTAGTATCAAGTAGATCTCTAGTCATCGATATAAGTTATGTATTTATTATTTAGAATACAAGAGAATGTTTGCGTATAAATTCGAAAAAAGTAACTAACTTTTTTCAGATTAGAGACGTTAAATTTATTAATACAAAAAATAAAATAGGAAAATCTATTGATAATTATCGCCATATCGACCTTAAGTAGTTCATTAAATTTATTGAGTGAACTACGACACCAAATAAAACTCATAGTATTCATGTCTTTAATGATACTAGCTTTGTTTCTTATATCTTGTTCAGGTAACGAAGAGAGTGATGCCAAGTCTATTCAAGATACTGTGTCCGTATCAGCGCCTATTAGAGAAGTGATTGTAGCTTCTAATCCAGATAATAATGAGCACACTGTTTTCGTGTTATCCGCACAATTATTTAAGTGTCATAAACCTTCAGTATGGAATATAGAAAGGCAAGGCGATTTAATTAATATTGATGTTTTTAATTTGCAGCCAGTTGTGTTACCTGATGATTGTAAAGAAAGTTTAAGTACTACACAAAACGAAATTAATATTGGAGCAGATTATGAGATAGGTAATACATACACCGTAATAGTAAATGGTTTCACGAAAGCATTTATAGCAGGAGGAGAGGACTTGAAGGGTTTGGATGCAGCTAAAACAGAGATTATTGAAGAAGAGAAGGAATTCATACAAGAAATTAAATTGAATCCTGAATTACCGGCAATTGATGCTCCTGTTATGTCAAAGAGTATTGATGCGGATTGGAATTTTGAAACCCGTAAAGTAATTATTACTATTTTAGTGACTACAAAGCCAGAAGAACCTGTTGAAGGGTTAACTGTTGAAGTTTCTTTATCAGGACCTGTAGGTCCCGATATTCAGTCACTTACTGCTAAGAAAATAACTTCACAAAATGGAATAGCTACATTTGATGCGGTTTTAGATAAAGATGGGTCATATATGTTTTCTGTTGAATACATAAATGGTAGGGGAGTCCAGTTTGACAAGGAATCAGGAGAGTCATATTTACAGATTGATATAGGTGATTAGTCTCGGCCGCGCCTTAGCGACTTACCAGGTAGTGCGAGAGTATTGGTTCCATTATCTATTACCAATTCTCCGTTAACTATCACATAGTCGATACCTATTGGGAACTGTTTCGGGTTTAATCTAGAGGCGTGAGTTTTTACCGTTTTGGGATCAAAAATCACTATGTCGGCTTTCATATCGTCTCGTAATATTCCACGGTCTTTTAAACCAAGCCGTTGTGCTGGGAATGAAGTCATTTTCCTAATTGCTTCAGGTAAACGCAGATGTTTCTCAGCTCTCACGAATTCTGCCAATACAATTGGAAAGCAACCATATGTTCTGGGATTTGGGTAATCACCAAATAGAATAGCATCACTGGCTATCATTCCATATGGATGTGATACGAAAGCTGGTAATGTATGAGCGTTAGTGCCAGTTCCAACCTGAGAAATTCCAAGGTTTTCTTCAATAAGAAGCTCAATCATTACGTCAACGGGATCCTTCTGTTTTAAGTTAGATATTTCTGAGAGTGACATTCCTTCATATTTTTTATTAAAAGATTTAGTGAATGCAGTTAACCACAGGTCATCCCACTTAAAGGGGGCATCACTTTGCGATTGGATTTCCTTTTTAATTTTCTCTTTAATAGTTGAGTCGTTTAGCCTGTTCATTGTATCTTTTGGCCCTCCACTTTTACTCCATAATGGCAATTGTATTGTGAGTGAAGTTCCCGAATAGGGATAGGTGTAACAATCAAATGTTACATCCATCCCCTCGTTTCTATTGTTATCAACTAAATCTAAATAATCTAAATGACTTCCGTCTCCGACAAAGCTTTGCCGGTAATGTGTTAAATGTATTGGGATACCGCTCTTTTTGCCAATTTCAATTGCTTCTTCCCATGGAGCTAATGTTCCATTATTTTTTAAGCTAGCTCTTGTGTGTGTATGATAAAACCCTCCTAGTTCATTAGCCGTCTTAGAGATGGCTATGAGTTCATCTGTACTGGCATAAGCCCCTGGAGGGTAGTCTAAACCAGTTGAAATACCCCAGGCACCTTCTTCCATGGCTTCACGAACTACCGCTTGCATATTATGGATCTGTTTTTCGGTTGCTGGAATGTCATCCCATCCGACTGACCAGATTCGCACAGGAGAATTCCCTAATATGATTGCCATATTAACTGCAACTTTATTGTCATATTTGGTCAGTTGATCAGCTACCGTTAACCAGTCAGCAGGGATAGGAGGATACCCATTCAACCCAGAGTCAAGCCAAATGTATCTATTCAGCTCATCTACTGTTTTGAAGGGGGCATGCGATATGCCGTCTATTCCAATTAACTCGGTTGTGACTCCCTGGCGGACTTTAGGATCGTGGTTTGGTTCTCCTAGTATTGTTAGTCCGGCATGCGAATGTAGATCTATAAACCCAGGGCATACCACCATATTTGTGGCATCAATTATTCTGTTAGCTTGAATTTCATTATTGCTACCCCGAAGTATATGAATCGAATCCCCGGAGACTCCTACTGATCCATAAAATCCCTCGCTACCAGTTCCGTCAATTATCAGTGCATTTTTTATAAGTATGTTAAACATTTAGACAACCAATTTAATAAGTTATATTGTAGTCGGTTATTGAAAATAAATTCATCTATTGTTTGCTTTTATAGGTATATGACATGCTAACTCATGGTTTTAAGTTATTGTTCTATTAGGGTTGTTACTGATATTTTTATTAAACAAACAGATTTAACAATAATTTTAAGAACTAACCAAGGAGTAAATTGAAAGCAGTATTAACCGGAGGTGCAGGTTTTATTGGCTCGCATATAGCCGATGATCTTATAGATAAGGGGGTGGAAGTTCTTGTTATTGATGACCTTTCCTCAGGTTCTTTATCTAATTTGTCAAAAAGAGTGGAGTTTTTAAACCTCAACATCGCCGATCGTAAATTATCTGATGGGTTAAAAAATTTCAAAGCAGACATGTTGATTCATTGTGCTGCACAAGCCTCTGTATCTCACTCAATTCATGCCCCAGCTTTTGATGCAGAAGTGAACATATTAAATGGTTTAAAAATTATGAATTATGCCATGGAATCTGGAGTTGGTTCATATGTGTATTTAAATACCGGTGGTGCATTATATGGCGAGCCACAATATCTGCCTTGTGATGAGCAACATCCGATTAACCCTATTAGCCCATATGGATTGAGTAAATGGACTTTGGAAAATTACTTCGACTTATTGCTACCAGCTTCTGCAAAATTCACCAGTCTGCGCCTCGCAAATGTGTATGGTCCACGCCAAGACCCTGGAGGTGAAGCAGGAGTAGTCGCTATATTTGCTCAAAAGATGCTTAATGGTGAAGATATCAAGATTTTTGGAGATGGAGATCAAAGTAGAGACTTCGTTTATGTTAAGGATGTCGTAGCATCTGTAATTGCTGCATTGGAAACGGGAGTACAAGGACATATAAACATTGGCTCTGGTGAACAGACATCCGTTAATCAGATTTTTGAACATTTAAGCTCTGAGATTGGATATACAACCCCCCCTATTTATGAATCAGAGCGAGAAGGTGATGTCAGGCACATATATCTAAGCATTGAAAAAGCGAAAGAAGATTTGGGATGGACGGCTAAAATGAATTTAGAAGAAGGTCTAAAGCAGACTGTTAATATATTGAGACACAGATAAATGGCTTTAGCTAGATTTAAGAGTCTTGATAACTCGGTACTTTTTGTTTAACCCTTTATTCCCGTCTTTCATGCAATTCATTGTTGGAACGCTTTTAGTGTATTGAATCTTAAATTCAAAACCGTGCTTTGAATTTAATTGAGGTTCTAAATAAAAGGCGGAAACAATATGGGAATCATTTTTACTTAATGATTCAATTGTGGAAATTTGTTTTTTCATGTCGATCCAGTTCCAACCTAAATCGAACAACAATTCTTTCTCTGCGTTTTGCTCTTGTTCAGAAGATAGTAGTGCGCAACCTCGGTAATTTCTGATTAGCGTTTTTATTGGCTCTGATTTAGCTATTATTGAATCTAAAGTCAACTCATTTACATATGCCCAATACCGACCTTGAGGTAGATCTATAACGGTTGGTGCGAATCTGTGCCCGCCGGTATGACTGGTTCTCCAAATACGGATAGAGTGCATAAGGTTATTAGATTGTGAGTATTTGCTTCGCAATTGGTTGTATAAAGGTACGGCAATCGACCCACAACATCTATCTCGATTACCATGAGTGCAAATCAATATATCTCTCATTGATTGATGATCTTGTTTAAACTTTGCGTATATTTTTGCCTGTTCAGAGTTTTCTAAAATAGAGATACATAGATCGGTTAACGACTTTTCGGGGATTAAATATTCTAAGCGATGAGTCGCTAGTAGAAATTTTGGATCTTTAGTAAATAAGATGACTCTTCGCATACCAGGTTTTGAGTAATATTCGTCTGGTAAGATACATTGGAGTCTGATGCTATGTCCCGCCTGGTTTAATTTATTTATACAATTAGTTATAGATGCATCAAAATGCTTTGATTCCTCAATTTTTACTGACCACGGAGGGGGCAATTCAATTATGATACATTTTTCCCATAGAGGGGCCGTCCCTATTGGGTCCTCTTCTAGCAACTGAGATAATTCGGAACAAAGCTTTAACATAGACTTTTGTTTACATATCGATAATTCTGTCATTTACTACTAAACATTTATTGTCTGAAGTATATTATGATTCATTTTTATTGGATTACAAACAAGTCAGAGTTTAAACTATGGTTTAAATAAGTGATATTTTAATTTAAGGGAATTTATATGAAAGCTGCTGTACTTTACGAAGCAAATACTCCGTTAGTCGTCGAGGAACTTAACTTAAGTCCTCCAAAATTTGGGGAAGTTAAAGTCAGAATGGCTGCTGCTGGAGTGTGCGCCAGTGATCATCATTGGATGACTGGAGAGATGCGCGGCCAAATGCCAATTGTACTCGGACATGAAGGGTCAGCAATTGTTGAGGAAGTTGGGGAAGGAGTAACCAGAGTAAAGCCAGGAGATCGTTGCATATTGTCTTTTGTATCTAGTTGCGGATATTGTCGCCTATGTAGAACAGGCAGCCCGCAATTGTGTGACACAGTAGCTACGACAGGATCGACACTGTTTGATGGAACGACTCGCTTAAGTAAAGGCAAAGCTCCTGTTTATCAGATGGCCAAGGTTGGGATTTTTTCCGAAATGGGTGTCGTGCCTGAACAAGCATGCCACAAAATGCCTGATTCAGTGCCATTTGATGTGGCTGCTTTGATCGGATGCTCAGTAACTACGGGTGTTGGTGCAGTTATCAATAATGCTGCATCTCGACCCGGTGCAACCGTAGCGGTGTTTGGATGCGGGGGAGTTGGGCTGAATGTAATACAGGGTGCAAAACTAATGGGAGCCTCAAGAATAATAGCTGTTGATATATACAATCATAAATTAGAGTTCACATATAAATTTGGAGCCACAGAAGTTATTAATTCAAAAGAAGTAGACGCTGTTGAAGAAATCAAAAATATGACCGAAGGGGGAGTGGATTTAGCTTTTGATAGCTTTGGGTCTGCTGTTACGACTTCAGCCGCAGTTAATTCTTTAAGAAAGAATGGTACAGCCGTATTAGTTGGTTTAGCTCCACTCGGAGCTGAAGCTCCTATTAATATGGTTGACTTAGTAAGATCCCAGAAGACTTTAATTGGTAGTTATTATGGCTCAGCAAGCTCTCACGAAACTTTTGACAAATTAATAGATTGGTATCTTAAGGGCCGATTAAATATAGACGAATTGATAACAAGGCGATACTCATTAGAGGAAATCAATGAAGGTTTTGATGCATTAAGTCGTGGCGAAGATGGACGCGGAGTCATCATTTTTTAGTCTATTCAGTCGGAGTTATTGATATTTTAAAAAACAAGAATCCGTTTGGATTTCATCGTGGTTGGGCGGTAGTAGCTGTAACTTTTTTATCTGCTGCATTAGCAATTGGAGCATCAAATTATGCTTTTGGTTTATTTGTAGAACCACTAGCTAATGAGTTTGGTTGGGGCAGAACTTATATTAGCGCATCATTGTCTTTTATGGCTTTGGGAAGTTTAACAAGCCCGCTTATTGGCAGATTAATGGACCGATACGGCGCGAAACCGATTATGTGTAGTTCACTAATAATTATGTGTGTCGGCTTTGTATTACGCCCTTTTATGACTGAACTTTGGCATTGGTACGCCTTGTCAGCCTTGCAGTTTGGTGCTTTAAATGGAGCATCTATTTTACCTGCAGGTCGTCTAGTGGGTCTTTGGTTTCCAAAAACTCGAGGTAGAGTAATGGGCATGACCATGATGGGTAATAATTTTGGTGGATTAACTCTTCCTATACTTATAGGTTTGTCAATTGGGGATAATGCATCTTGGGATGTCGCGTATCTATATGTTGCCATTGCGGCGTTAATTATTGCTATTTTCTCGTTTATTATTGTGAAGGAACCTTATATAGAAAAAATTGAATTAGAAATTGATGAAGTTAGAACTGAAGATCTCGGCGATGCTAATTGGAGCGTCAAAAAGTTACTTAGAAACCCTACGTTCTATGCGATAACTCTCGCGATTATGCTAGGCAATTTTACATACACCACCATCCTTGGTCATGTTTTTGTGTATTTAGTTGATATAGATATATCCGAGACATCCGCCGCATTGTGCCTGACGGTTTTAGCAGGTTTTGGAATGCTTGGGAAAGTCATTCTAGGGTACTCCACGGAGAAGATTCAAACACGATTTGTGATGATGGTTTGCTTTATGGGGCAGATATGTGGAATTATCTTGATTTTATTGCTTGGAGGCGGAGTAGGAATATGGTTTGCGGTCGCATTGTTTGGCTTTTTCATGGGATCATTTGGAGCACTTGTTCCTTTATTGGTGCAAGATTCATTTGGTTTAAGAAATTTTGGCACAATAATGGGATATATATCTGTGACCACAGTAATATCGTTTGGGTTAGGTCCTATTATTGCCGGATTATCCTATGACTTACTAGGAGGATATCAAGCTGCCTTTATGTTAGTAGCTATATTGTTCGGAATTGCAACATTTGCGCTATACTGGGCAGAGGGAAATCAAAATATAAATGTGCAACATGCAAGGAATTAACTAAATGTCCCATGAGCATCAAAAAAAATTACCTAACATGGATTCAATCATAGAAAACATGGAAAAAGAGGTTTCTGATTTAACTGAGATAATTGATTCTGATCCTAATGATTCTAGTGCTTATTCAAGAAGAGGGTTGCTTTTAGGCCAATTGGTGAGGCCAAAGGACGCTATTGACGATTTTACTAAAGCAATAACTATAAACCCTGAAGACTCAAACATCTTTTATAATCGTGGAATGGCATATATTCATGTTAAACAACTTTCTTTAGCAATTGATGATTTCACCCAATCAGCTACTCTGGATCCTGCAAATGTAGATGCAATAAGCAATGCTGCTATGGCGCATTATGAATCTCGACACTATGATGCGGCTATTAGAGAGTCCAATCGGGCAATAAGTATCGATAATAAACGGTCTTTGCCATATGCTGTCAGGGCATTATCCAGGGCTGCACTCGATGAAGAAGAATTATCATTAGAAGACCTTGCAACTGCAGTTAAATATGGTTTTGACGCACACACTTTGGGAATGCTAATAAAGCAAGCTAGGCGTAAGAGAGGGGAAAACTGACTTGGTTAGCAGATTAAAAAATAAAGTATCTTTTATAACTGGTGGAGCCAATGGAAATCATGGGCAACTGATGGGAATAGCAGGAGCTTATGCATGGCTTGCGAGTAACGAGGGTTCAGCTGTCGTTATTACAGACATAGATACTGAATCGGGAAAGCTTACGGCAGATCAAATTAATAAATCAGGTGGAGATGCAGTTTTCATTAAATTAGATGTAACGGATGAAAAAAATTGGCAGGAATCCATAAATTTTGCGACCAGTCATTATGGAGGAATTGATATTCTGATTAATAGTGCTGGAATCCATACCCTGAAAAACATAGAAGAAACTAGCGGTGAAGAATGGGATAGGATGATGGCAATTCATGCTAAAGGCACTTTTTTGGGAACCAAATATGCAGTCCCGGAAATGCGAAAAAGGGGCGGTGGCTCAATAGTAAATATTTCATCAATGTGCGCTATGTTTGGTAGTCCAACAAATACAGCTTATCATGCTGCCAAGGGAGCAATACGATCTTTTACTAAATCAGCAGCTATTCAATACGCTGAAGAAGGCATTAGAGTGAATTCAGTTCATCCAGGGTATACTGACACTCCATTTACTACCGCTCCGTTCTCTTTGCCAGGGGCTCTTGAAAGCAGGCTGTCTAAAATACCGCTTGGCCGACTTGCCAGTGCAGAAGAGATAGCCAATTCTGTACTATTCCTTGCCTCTGATGATGCATCTTACGTAACAGGTGCTGAGCTGGTTGTTGATGGTGGATTTCTCGCTCAGTAACACTAGTTATTTTTACTACCTAGGTACTATTGGTAATATTACATGAGACGGATATTTATTATTGTGATAAACAATCTGTGTAGCTTTTATAAAGTCAGTTTCTTCCCCAATTGTACCTCCAGTATTTAAGTTGCGATCAAATCTTGGAAAATTAGAACTTGATATATCTATTCTAATTTTATGACCCTTTTTAAATACGTTACTAGTTGATAATAAATCTATTGTGTATTCGTAAACTTCATTAGGTGTCAAAAGGTCAGCTTTTTTAGTTCCATTTCGATATCTTGCGCGTATTATAGAGTCGGTTAGGTTTGTAGCCTTTTCATCATCGGGGTATACGTCAACTAGTTTAGCGGTGAAATCAGTATCCTTGCCTGAAGTGGATGCATATAATTTAACTATGATTGGGCCTGTTACCTCAACGTCTTTATCTAAAATAGGTGTAGAAAATACTAGGACATCATTTCTTAGTTCTACATCTGATTGATCAAATGATCCAGCTCCTCCTAGTGAGTCATAACAGCACAGTCCTCCACCTTTTGTAGGCACAGGAAACTGAGGGTCATAAGTGAATGTATCTGTATCAATATTATCTGATGGGTTTGTCGTAAGAAGCCCATCTCCATTCCTTGAATTGGCATTGCCATTACTGCTCATATAATAGTTTGTATTAACTGCTCTTAATAATGGCCATTCACTTTCTTCACGCCAGACGTTTTCGCCCATAACAAATATATTTATTGGTTTTTCATCAGATAAACCATTTTGAATACCTTTAAGATGATGGTCAAAGAACTTTAATAGTATTCCATGCATATCAATAACGCCTGAATATGAGCGAATCCCAAAATATTCTTCTCCTACTGTAACTCCAGGAAATCCTGGCAACATGCCTGGATGAACCCAAGGTCCAATTAAAAGTTTTTGATTAGACCTTGCATTTGAGGTCTTTCCGTTTTCAGACATTCCAGTATAGTTTTTTATTGTTCCACCCATAAATATGTCAAACCATCCACCTATGGAAAGTGCAGGCACATCAATATTATTATAATGTTCCTCGATCGCAATTGATTTCCAATAGTCGTCGTATTCTGGATGCTCTAGCCATCGGTAATAAAAATCGCCAATCCCTTTAAGGCCAGGCCAGTCTTTAAGCGAAAGATGAGAATATTCATCCATTAAGCGGTCTGCCATGTCTGTTAGTTCTTCAATTTTATCTGGAGGTGCTCCAAAATTATTAACTAGGTTTTCATAATTTGCTGACACCAAATGAATTAGAGACCATGACAGATTGAAATCTAATTCAAATGCTCCACCTTGATACGTCCATCCTTCATGATAATTTGAAGCTGTAATTCCAGGAGTAATTGCTTTTAGAGCAGGAGGTTGACTCATCGCAGCAAGCCACTGAGTTGCCCCAACATATGATCCTCCAAACATGCCCACGTTCCCGTCACACCAGTCTTGGTTAGCAATCCACTCTATAGTGTCATACCCATCATTAATTTCATTTACAAATGGATGAAATTCTCCCTCTGACTCAAATCGGCCTCGACAATCTTGTACCATCACCACATATCCTGAAAGCGCAGCAGCAATGGAGTCGAGAGACATGCTTCTGGCAAAAGGAGATGTTCGGTTATATGGAGTTCTCTGTAATAATACTGGGTACTTACCGTTACCTTCAGGTATAAATAAGTCAGAATATAAACTTACCCCATCTCGCATCTTAATCGGTATAGTTGATTCGAATCTGACTCCATCTTTAGTTGACACGATTTAAACTCCATATTCGAGATTGATTTTATTAACGGGAATGATAAATCTAATTTACTGAGTAAGTCAACTAGAAACGATGTACATCAACGTTTCTAGTTGACTTACGATGGCTGTTTTATGTGAATTTCCGATCTTGATGAACTATATATATATGCTTAATGACTAAGTTTGTATAGCTTCACACACAGTTTCAGTTATCAATCCAGTAACTAGATAAGGGTTGCAATTTGCATTTGGTCTTCTGTCTTCTAAGTAACCTTTTTGATCTTTGTCTACTTGCCAAGGTATTCTTATTGAGGCGCCCCGGTCAGAAACGCCGTATCTGAATTCTTTGTAAGAACAAGTTTCATGTTGTCCAGTTAGTCTTTCTTCTATTCGATCACCATAATTTACGATATGTAAATCAACTTTAGCTCCTAACGCCTTTGCTCCTGCAATTATGGGGGCATAGGATTCTCTCATCTCTTTGGTAGAGAAATTTGTATGAGCTCCAGCCCCATTCCAATCGCCTTTGACGGGTTTAGGGTCTAAAGTAATAGTAATTCCATAATCTTCAGCGATTCTATATAACAGCCATCTAGCTACCCATAGTTGGTCAGATACAGCTACTGGGTCTAAGGGTCCAACCTGGAATTCCCATTGAGCTGGCATAACTTCAGCATTTATCCCAGATATTTTTAGGCCAGCCTTTAAACATGCTTCTAGGTGATCTTCAACTATGTCTCTACCAAAAACCTCATTTGCCCCAACACCACAATAATAGCCTCCTTGTGGTGCTGGAAAACCATTTAACGGCCATCCTAGCGGGCGAGATCCATCAAAAAAAGTATATTCTTGTTCAATACCAAACCATGGCTCATGGATAGAGTATTTATTGAAAATATCAAGACACTTAGATCTCTGATTGCTTGAATGAGGGCTCATATTGATGTTAAGCACTTCACAAAGCACAAGTATGTCACCTTCCGACCGCAGAGGGTCTGGGCATGTATATACTGGATTTAATACACAATCAGAGTCGCTGCCAACTGCTTGATTTGTGCTAGAGCCATCAAACCCCCAGACTGAAGGGGAATCATTCTTTTCAATCACCTTTGTTTTTGATCTAATAAATTGTGTTGGTTCTGAACCATCGATCCAAATATATTCCGCTCTATAAGATGACATTTTACCTTCTATATTGTGTTTCTATAAAGTTGCTAGATACAAATTTCAGTCGTAATATTAAACATACCATTTATTACTAAGTGTAATCAATAATCATTTTATGGAAATGGTAATTTGTTCTTTAGTTTTACCATGCTACAGCCATACCGTCTGATCTTGGTTCACTTCCCCCTATCAACATTCCATTTTCTAAATTTGTTTCAATAATTTGACCGCTACCAAAAAATGATGGGTGAGGCTCAGCGAAAGAAATATTATGGCCTTTCGCCTTGAGGCCAGTAAGAATATTATTTTGAGCGATTGTTTCTATGAATGACTCATTGGTAATAGAAGTTCTGAATCTTGGAGCGTCTAAAGCTTTTTGTGGAGACAACTTAAAATCAATCATATTTACTAGCATTTGAAGATGTCCTTGAGCTTGTTGCATACCGCCCATCACCCCATAAGTGAGCCAAAGCTGATTATCTATAGTGGCCATAGCTGGAATTATTGTATGAAAAGGTCGTTTATTTGGTTTAATCAAATTGGCATGATTATCTGTTAAAGAAAACCCTTTCCCCCTGTTATGCAGTGCAATACTTGTTTCAGGGACGACGATTCCACTTCCAAAAGCCTCGAATAAACTATTAATTAATGAGCAAGCATTACCATCTTTGTCGACAACGCTGATATATACGGTGTCATTAATTAAGTTTTGATTGATTGAAACATCAACGTCCGCCACATTATCTGGAGTTATAAATGACCTTTTATAATCGGCATGTTCTTTGCTTAAGAGTGACTTTATTGGAATGTTACTGGTATCGGGGTCGGCAATATATGTTTCTCCGTCTATGAAAGCTAATCGCATGGCTTCGATCAAATGGTGATAGGTTTCTATGGATTGAAATCCCATTTTTGATATATCAAAACCTGATAATATATTTAGTGCTATAAGAGTGTTTAAGCCTTGTCCGTTGGGGGGGCATTCCCAACAAGTAACGCCCCTGTATTCAGTGCTAATCGGTTTTACCCAACTTGCTTCATGCTGAGCAAAATCCTCTTTTGTTAACCATCCGCCGAGAGATTGAACATGAGCTGTAATTTTAGAAGCCAAGTCACCTTTGTAAAACGCATCCATTCCTCCTTCACCTATGGTTCTGAGGGTTTGGGCTAACTCGGGCATGGTGACGATTTCGCCTGGGTTTGGTGGTCGTCCATTAATTAGTAGATCACTTTTTAATCCAGTTTTCGATATCCGAGCAGCGTTTGCTTTCCATTGTGCGGCAATAATCTCCGATACGGGATATCCATTTTCTGCGTATTCAATTGCTGGCTTTAAACATTCTTGCAAATCCATGTTCCCATAGCGATTTGTGAGTGAATGCCAACCACTTACAGTTCCAGGAACGGTGACTGAATACGGACTATCGCTAGGTATTTCAGAGAAATTTTGATCACGAAGTTCTTGTATTGAAGTTGCACCTGCTGATCTTCCGCTCGCGTTGAGTGCTGTAATTTTTGCATGAGGTCCCATTTTTACTAACGCAAACAGGTCTCCCCCAACTCCTGTAGACATCGGCTCAACGACATTTAACGTTGCGGCTGCAGCGACAGCAGCATCAACAGCGTTACCTCCATTTATTAAAGTTCTTAACCCTGCCATTGCCGCTAGTGGCTGTGTTGTTGCCACTATTCCGTTCCTTCCATGTACATTTGATCTTCTAGAAGTAAATTTCAATAGTCACCTCATTCTTTAAGTTATAAATTTTTCTGATAGGGCAGCTTGTTCAAGAGTCTTGTTGATTGAAACTACGGTTGGACCTAACTTCTTAAGAGTTATTGAAGCAGACTGATCTTTTTTTAAGACCCATGTTCTTTCTCCATCCACTGCAATCGAGCACGGCTTTAAATCAACAATTAGCTTTTCATCAAAATTAATTTCTGACCAACTACTTACTTTAACTTTAGAAATTACTCCTGGAGTAATAGGGGCTGAAACAATGTGTTTACCCCCTCCTAGCTTTACATAAATTCCTGATTTGGTACGAATTGGAATCCTGGAAGCAATTGATGCCAAGCCAATACTTGATGGATAGAAACCAGACACAAATATCTCATCGATTGATTCTGCATCCCAAACTGCCCTGGCTCCTATATAAGCTTGCTTAGATATGGCAGCGTCAATTAAAGCTACTCCGACAATATTGCCATCGATCTCAATTTCAATAACGGGTTTTTGAGTCGTTGTGGTTTTTAGGTCAACTGATTTGGTTGCAATTAATCCCGCAGCCAAACCTGCAGTAGTCCCCTCAACCAATACTGGAAAAACGTTATTAGTGCCTGTGGAAACAGGAACAATAGGTGTGCTTGATGAATGTTCAGCTATACATCGGTTTGTTCCGTCCCCACCAAGACTAACGATACAGCCAACTCCTGATTCAACCATCATCTTTGTTGCTAAAGCTGTATCTTGATCGATACCAAAACTAGGCATATCTAATATTTCAACATGAATTGTACTAGGTGATTTGTTGACAGCTGCTTTGATTAAACCTATTGTGTCTGGCATTGCTAACACGTTGTCTACACCTGCATCGGTCAAACCAGTTAGTATTCTAGAGACAATATTTAATTTCTCTTCGTCTGTAGTGAAGCGACCGTAAGATACGATACGTCTAATATCTTTGCCAGCGTTGGGATTTACTATTAAGCCAACAGTATTCATTTAAATTAATTTATTAACAGAGTCTCGGATTTTGCCAACAGGTCTAATAACGAACTTTTTAGATGAGAGCCAGTTATTATTGCGGCAATTTTTTTCCCGGCTATTAAATTTTGATTTTTGACACACCCTGCAATGGTTATAGCTGCTGACGGTTCGGTCATGATTTGATCATATTCCATTAGTGTTTTCACTGCGGGAAGCAACATCGATTCAGGAATAACCCATATATCATCTATTAAATGAGAGATTTCCTCGGAGATCTCCATTATAGGTATTCTTACATCAAGTCCATCTGCTTCTGTGTTTGTAGATTCATTAATGTCGAATTTTTGTCCAGTTATAGCTTTTTGCATGACTGGGGCTCCACTTGATACAAGTCCAATAATCTTTGTCGTGGGCTTTATTTCCTTGAACAAAGATGAGATTCCTTTAATTAGCGATCCATTTCCTATGGGTACCAAGACTATGTCCCAGTCAATATTTGTATTTAATAATTCATCAGCGATCGTTGCTGCCCCATATGACATCTCAGCGACAACGCCATCTTCCCAGAAGTTAGCCTGGTCTTTCATTGCAGTTTTTTTGCCGTGCTCTTTCGCCTCATCAAAGTCTTTTCCATGACAGATTACGCTAGCTCCTGTGTCTAATATGCAGCGAATTTTAGAAGGGTTTGCGTTTTTAGATACAAAAACGGTCACATCTACTCCGAACCTTCGTCCCGCTTCTGCAATTGCAAGGCCGTAATTGCCAGCTGATGCAACATATACTGGGGTATTTCTAAGTATATGTTTGTTGGAAGACATTGCAGTCAAGCCGCCGCGTAATTTAAATGAACCAACTGGAGAACAATCTTCACGCTTTAACCATATTTCTGAATTAAGTCTATGACCGATGCGCGAAGGTAGAAGCGGTGTAGGAAGCCAAGTTTCATTCTTTAAAATAGAATATGTGTGTTTTAGTTGTTCAGAAGGGTTCATTTTTAATTTTGTTGAATTATATTGTATTATTCTCTAAGACTTAAACCTAACGGATCTTGTTCAAAATCAATATTAGCTAGAGCGTTTATTGCAGTATCTCTTATGTTGTCATCATCATCTTCCGTCCAGGTTAAAATTTCACGTTTTGCTAATTCACCTCCGATATGTCCTAGAGTTGTTAATGCTGATGTTTGTATTTGTGTATCAGGGTCTTTGGTGAATGGAATTATTTGTGTCACATTAGATTCATCACACAAGAAACCAGCTGCATTCAAAGCTTCGAACCTAATTGCAGTATGCTCATCAGTTAAATCATTAAGAATTATGTCTATCCACTTTTGATGTGCGTTTCGCCCCATTGCAAAAATTGCACTTTGCCTTAAAAAAGGATTTTTATGACGATGAAACTTATTCAAAGCATCATCAACCGCTTGCCCTGAAAAATAGCCTAGAGATTCAAGAGCTCTCCCAAGAACCTTGTCATTTTCTTTGACATTCTCAATAGTTTGGATAAGGGCTTCAAACACTTTTATTGAATCCCTATTAATCAATTTTCCATTTTGAGACATTTGTGCAAAGGAGCTCAGCGATAGTGCAGCAGCAGACTTTACATCTGGGTCAGGATCATTCAGTAATATATCTATTATAGGTTGTAAAAAACTTCTATCTTGTATTTCCCACAAGCCCTCGAGAGCTATTTTCCTTATATTAGGATCTATGTCTGATAAGCCTAGTTTACAGACAGGAGTGAAATCGAGCTGTACATCATTTTCAGCAAGTTCAGTTAAGCGTGTTAAAATTTTGGCTTTAATTCCGCTTTCAAGAGTAAGCCAAGCATCTGAAAAGTTATCAAGCTCCTTTCCTGACACTCCAGATAGCTCCAAGAGAGTAGATGTTTTTATAGTTTCTGGTTCAGCTGTCAGTTCGCTTAAATAATCTTTCAATATGTCGAGATCCCTGTTAAAAAGAAGTAAGTAGATTCTATTTTAAATGAATTTACTTAAATGCATTGTAACTTAAATGAAATTTAAGTTAATCAAATCAAATTCCTGAGGTAAAATTCAACTTTAAATGAACACCGCGACAAAGTCTAATGTAATGAGATTATCTTATATTTTAAAACAGGAATATGGGGAAATTTCATGGTATCCCAGACGTGATCCTATTAACGAACTTGTGTACACCATATTGTCTCAACATACCTCTGATATTAATTCGGAGAGAGCTTTTGATCAGTTAATCACACATTTTATAACTATAGAGGCTATATCGAATGCAGATGTTCTCGAAATTGAAGAATGCATTAAAACGGCAGGACTGCATAAAATTAAAGCTGTAAGGATTAAAGAAGTTTTAAATATAATCAACAATATGACAGGCGGTTTTGACCTTAGTTTTTTAGCCGAAATGCCGTTGCAAACTGCCAAAAACTGGCTTAAATCGTTGCCGGGCATCGGGCCCAAAACAGCGGCTATTGTTCTATGCTTTTCTTTTGGAATGCCTGCAATGCCAGTCGATACTCATATTTATCGTGTCTCACGGAGACTAGGCCTTATTGATTTGAAAACATCTGTAGATAAAGCTCATGATTTGATGGAAAAAATAGTAGCTCCAGATGAGATTTTCCCTTTTCATATGTACTTAATTAAGCATGGGCGTAAAATTTGCAAAGCCTTAAAGCCAAGGTGTAATGATTGTATTGTGGCTTCGAAGTGTCCTTCCAGATTAAAACCCAGCTAAGAATATACTAAATTAGTTATATCGAAGCAGGTTTTTATGTAGGATGAAATTTTATAGAATAATATTGTATAAATTGAATCAATGATGGATTGCAAATCGCGAAGATTAAGAAATAACATCTAGGCATATGAAAGCAGGAATACTTAACATAACCGGTTATGGGGGAGTTGAACTCGCTCGTATTTTGAATCGGCACACTGAATTTGAAATCACTTCCGTTACTGGAAGGAGTGCTGCGGGTGAGAACTTGTCCGATATTTTCCCTCATTTATCTGGATTGAACTTAACTATAAAAGATCAATTAGATGATGATGTTGATATTGTGTTTTCTGCTTTGCCGCACGCTGCAAGTGCACAGAAGCTTAAGGCACATATAGATAATGGTCAAAAGGTGATCGATTTCAGTGCGGACTTTCGTTTGGATGACCCAAAAGAATATGAGTCTTGGTACGGAACGGCTCATCCATTACCAAATTATTTAAATACAGCTTCTTACGGATTGCCTGAGTTGAATCGAAAGTCTATAAAAGCCAGCTCAATTGTTGCTAATCCGGGGTGTTACCCAACTGCTAGCATCTTGGCGTTAGCCCCAGCCATGGCGAATTCATTTATTACCGAAGATGTGATTATAGATGCTAAATCTGGAGTCTCAGGGGCAGGGCGTGGACTTTCATTGGACACGCATTTTTCAGAGCTTAATGAAAGCATAAAGGCATATTCAGTTTCAGGTCATCGTCATATGCCAGAAGTGATTCAGGAAATTAACAAATTAAATAATGATCTGAAAATTAAACTAACATTTATGACTCATTTGATACCTATAACTCGTGGTATTCTGGTTAGTGTTTATGCCGGCATAAATCCTTTGAAACTGGAGGGCAGATCAAATAATATTGATCTAATTCGTGCTATATACCAAGAATATTATAAGAACGAGAAGTTCGTGACAGTAACTAATCAGCCTCCAACGACAAAACAAACTTTAGGGACTAATCAATGCTTGATATATCCGACCATAGATACTCGCAATAATCGATTGATAGTTATAGCCTGTATTGATAATCTAGTCAAAGGAGCTGCTGGTCAAGCAGTTCAAAATGCAAATATCCTTTTTGGATTCCCTGAAGAAACAGGGCTTGAAGAGCTGGCTTTATACCCTTAAGAATAAACTTTTCGTTTTGATGTCATAATATAAACTTGAACATATAATATGCTCCCATCGTCTAGTGGCCAAGGACACCGCCCTTTCAAGGCGGAGATCACGGGTTCGAATCCCGTTGGGAGTACCAAATCAATGGTTGATCAAGTGCAATGCACTATTTGAATATTTAATTTTAACTTATGAAAAATCTTGAAATTTTTGACCATATTAAAGACAGATCACTAATGGCAGTATTAGTTGTAGACCGGGTGGAAGAAGCAGTTAACACAGCTAATGCCTTGATCAAAGGTGGCGTATCAGTTGTCGAATTAACATTAAGAACCCCGATAGCTATTGAGGCCATACAGGCTGTTATAGATAATTGTCCTGGCATGTTGGTGGGGGCTGGTACAGTTTTAAAACCGGAACAAGTCGAGAGAGTAAAAAAAGCAGGAGCTCATTTTGCTTTGTCTCCTGGCGTTAACGCAAATGTATTAATAGAAAGCAATAATTTTGAATTGCCGTTTATACCGGGAATTGCCACTCCTTCGGAATTGCAAACAGCAATAGACCTGGGGTGCACTTGTCTGAAATTGTTTCCAGCAGAACCGCTGGGAGGAATGCCGTATCTTAAGAGTCTGTCTGAGCCTTATAAACACTTGAACATCAAATATATTCCACTTGGAGGTATAAACATTAATAATTTTAGTAGTTACTTGTCATGTCCTGAGGTTATCTCTATTGGAGGATCCTGGTTGACCCCAGAGACACTAATAAAAGAACAATCTTGGAAAAAAATAACTACTATTGCTGAAGAATCTATCAGGATTATAGGCAAGAAGAGTAATTGTTAAAATTATGAAAAGAATAGTAACTTTTGGAGAGGTAATGATTAGATTTAGCCCCCCAGGCCTGAAAAAGGTAATTCAATCCTTGCCAGGAACCATTGAAGCTAGCTACGGTGGGGCTGAAGCAAATGCAGCAGTTCAGATAGCGATGTTAGGAGGAAATGTTGATTTTGTGTCATCTTTACCCCTGGGAGCTGTCGCCGATGGTTGTTTAAACTATCTTAAAGGCTTAGATGTTAATGTTGATTCTGTTATTAGGTCTGAATTGGGTTGTATGGGAGCTTATTATCTAGAGACAGGAGCTAACCAGAGATCGTCGGTAGTTGAATATCATCGCGCTGGGTCAACATTTTCAACACTACCAAAAAAATACTATAACTGGAAAAACTTTTTGACTGGTGCGGAATGGATTTTAGTAAGTGGAGTGACTCCTGCTATTTCCAAAGTAGCAAGTGAGGCAGTTATGGACGCTATAGAAACTGCTAAACAATTAGGTGTAAAGGTGTGTTTCGATTTGAATTATAGAATGAAGCTTTGGCGGTGGGATCCAAAGTATACTCCGATACAATTAGCTTCCAAAGTCTTATCTGCATGTATCCAGAAATCTGACCTAGTAATTGGTAATGAACAGGTATTCTCTAATGTTCTTGGTATTTCACCCGAAAATGGAATCGAAGATTTGACTATGCGAAGTACAAATTTAGCGAAAGAAATAATAAAGTCATTCCCCGATTTATCGTATGTGGCTTTAAATATGAGAGAAATACTTTCAGCAACTCACAACAGATTTGGGCTCACTTTCTACGTTAAAGAAAAAGATGTTTCGTACCATGCTCCGTCCAACATGACTACCTATATCCCTTATGAGATTGATAGTATAGTAGATCGAGTTGGGGCTGGTGATGCACTTGCAGGAGCACTGCTTTATGGAATGTGCAACTTAGACACTTTTGATTATAAACAAGTTGCTGAATTTGCTGCAGCGGCTGGATGTCTATCCCATTCAATTATTGGTGATTTTAACTTCATAAATAAAAAAGAAATCGAAAATTTGCTAAGTGGTAGTAGTTTAGGGGGAGTAGTCAGGTAGATTTATTTGATAAGATTTCGAAAGGAAATCAATATGACTAAAATTCTGTTTGGATTTATTACATTAATTATTTTATTTGCTATGGCTTGCGGAGGTAGCGGTGGTGCATCAGCATCTTTCAAAGACGCTGAACGTTCTGAAGCAATCGTAGACGACGAACGACTCGAACCAACACCTACTGTGGAAACTCAGTTAGGTGAATATGGAGGAGGAGGGGGAGAAGTTACAAGCCTTGAGGATAGGGGTTTTGGATTGCCTCAAGATATAGCTTTGGGCGAAGAATATATGTTTCAAGAGGTAACAACCGTAACTGTAGATTTCAGAGAATTACTCAGTGATACTCGTTGCCCAGAAGCAAATACTTGTGAAGACCCAGGCCAAGCTGTCGTAAAACTAGGTGTCAGATCTGGTGGAATGTCAATGGGAGCTAGTGATTTTTTAATTGAAGCAGGAGCGGTAGGCGAAGTTAAAAAACTTGGAAGATTTTCAGTTCAGGTATTAGATTTGGTTCCGCTACCGAATGTTGATGGAACTCTTAGTAACGATTATGTTGCAACCGTACAAGTTTTTAGGCAATAAATCTTTCGACTTAGATTAAAGATATCAAGGTTGGGCGAATTCGCCAGACGTTTTCGCGGATCCTCTTGTTTTTAAAGCACTACTAACGATGTTCAAAAGATATATAGGCATTATATTTTATTTATTCTTAATGCTTGTTGCTTGCTCACATGAAACTAAAAACGGTGCAGTTGAAACTTCATCAAGAATCAACAACTTCACCAAGATAGATTCAGATATTCCACTATCTTATAAAAGTTCCGATGACGTAGCTACATATGGCCCCGTGATAAATGAAACAAGAGATGATGTAGTGTTACTTTCCGTACCTCCAATACTTCCAAATCTCAAACCAGGCTGGCTATGGGATACTGATGGGCCGATAGTGTTATCAACTAAACTTGATACAAGTTTCGATGAAATATTGATTGTTGGTTCAAATGTTTTTGCTGACATTATTGTTTTTAATGGTAGTTTAATTTCTGTAGAGTCAGGGTTCAGTGTTGATATCTTTTTTGATAATCAAAAGATATATAAAATTCACTTTACTGGGTCCACTCCGGGTGCTGGATTTAGACGAAGCATTGATGTGATGAGTGAAACTATCGATTCATTAAATGTGACTTCAGGCGAGCATATCGTTGGGATTCATATAGACCCTGACAATCAAATTGAAGAATTTGATGAAAATGACAACGTGTTTGAGAAAATATTTGTTTGGTCTGATTATCAAGTTGATATGAAATTTGACATAAATTACTCTGACGATGATTTAAAAACAATATTATCGAAAGTGCCAAAACTGTTGAAATCAAATAGGCCTGTAATAGGTGAAGTTGGGTCGTTAGATATTGATGAGATACTTAATATTGCTGATGCGGGTATATTTTTGCTTACGGGGTCAAGTGTTATGGATAAGCGAATTAGGATACAGATACTTAGTAGACAGGATTATTTGAATCGTCTAGACATAATTTTTAAAGACATGCTTGCATTAAATGACGGTTCTGATTATTTGGCTTTTCATCAAGAAATAGGTTTTCAGAAAAAGTACTCTCTTGGGAAGAAAGACAGAATAGATGGAATGGTTGATGTTATGGTTGATGGATCAAATACGTTTGATTTAGTGATCGGTACATTGGTACATGAATTGGCACACGCATTACAGGATTTACTTGCCCCTATACAAACTGAAGGTAGCACACCGACTAATTCTCTTGAATTGATGGTAATTCGAGAAGCAGAGGCACAGCAGTTTGAAAGAGCTTTTTGGTTAGCCATACAGGAAGTTACAGGAGAGGATCTTTTTAGTTTTAGAGATAACAAATCTCGGGATGAATATATAAATTTCAATACATATATAGATTCTAATGAGGGGTATTATCAACACGATTTAGGTAGGTTGATACAATGGCTGGCGGTATTATCTGACAAAAATCTAGAAAATTTGAAAATTGAGTTGCTCAAGAACGGTGAATTGAGTTATAAATCTGGGATAAGTTTATTTGAGTATTTTCTTACGATTGAGCCTGATGATGTATCAGATTACGTCGTGAATTTGTTAGCGTCATTTGATTATTATGATAGCGAGATTATAAGTCTACAAAAGGGCAGATTGACAACTAATGGGAACGCAGTGGAGTTTGAATATAAAGGACTAGAAAAAGTCAGCTTACTTATGCCTTAACCTCCTCCTACTGCTCTTACAATTTCTATTTCATCTTTAGGATAAATTTGTACTTTATCCAGATCCAGTCTCCGAATCACAACTCCATTCAACGCTATAGCAATAAGTTTGATGTTTATGTCCAACTTGGTCATCAATTCCGCTATTGTCATACAAGAATTGATTTGCTTATTTTTACCGTTAATTTTGATATTTATGGTCTTTGTCTCCATCGATATTAATTAACCACCAATTTTTGCTTTAATGTTTTTGCAGCATCTTTAGGGTTGCTAGCACTCCATATTGAACTTATGACAGCTATACCATGAGCTCCTGCTTTGATTACACTTTCAGCGTTATCTGCATTAATGCCCCCGATGCCTAATATGGGGGTCCTCAGAACTTTACATAGCGTACTTATTAAACTTAATCCTGAAGGGTCAATTTCTAAATGCGAGTTACTTTTAAATAAAGTGCCTGCGATAAGAAAATCAGTTCCGGCCTTTTCTGACTTCAAAGCTGTTGTTTTTGAATGAATTGATCTTCCTATCAGTAATCCTTTAGGGATATCTGCTGCAACAGTGTCGATTCTACTTTCTGGTAACTGCACACCGTCTGCATTAATTTTATGCGCGATCTTTGGGTTCCCATTAAAAATAAACAATGCCTTGTTTTTGGTAATTTCTCTGATTAAATTTCCAGTCTTTATAACCTTACTCTCCGTGAATGCAGGTTCTCGCAACTGAATCATATCAACTCCACCTTCAATTGCGCCCTCTATTAAATCGAAATCGAGTTCACCGTACCTAGTGCTGTCGGTCAATAGAGTCAGGCACGGATTTGCGAAAGTTTCCATATGCATAACTTGTTGGACTTTAAGCCGATACGATATCTTTTGTGGAACTACTTGCTGAAGCGGTACTTTTGGCTTTAATGCGCCCAGCCATTAAACACTTTCGCCCAGCTTCAACGCCTAGTTTAAATGCCTCGCCCATCAAAACAGGTTCGTCAGCCTCAGCGATTGCCGTATTTACGAGTACCGCATCGGCTCCTATTTCCATTGCTATAGCTGCGTCGGATGGAGTTGCTAAACCTGCGTCTACTACGACTGGCACATTTGCATTCTGAATGATTAACTTTATTTCTTCCAAGGTTTGTATTCCTTGACCTGATCCAATACAAGAACCTAAAGGCATTACTGTTGCACATCCTAGTTGTTCTAACATTTGAGCTAACACAGGATCGGCATGAATATATGGAAGTACCGTGAACCCTTCATTAACAAGGTGTTTGGCGGCCTCATATGTACCAACCGGATCAGGCATAAGGTGTGAACCTTCAGGGATCACTTCCAGTTTCAGCCAATTTGACCCTGTTAGTTCGCGAGCTAAGTTTGCTACGAATATTGCTTCTTCGGCGGTTTTACATCCAGCAGTGTTTGGAAGAATGGTGTATTTCTCCCAATCAAATAAATCCAAAATATTTCCCTCTTTTGGATTGTCTAAGTTTAATCTTCTTATTGCGACGGTAACGATTTGTGCCCCTGAAGCGGCTATAGACTCAACCATTTCAGTGTTGCTTCTATGCTTACCGGTACCAACCATAAGTCTCGATGAAAAAACTTTACCAGCTATCTTAAGAGGTTCACTCAAATGCAACTCCGTTTTTAATTTAATTCATTTAGTTGTGGTTGTAATTATTATTATAAAAACCAACAGTTTTTTGGATGATCTGTTATCCTAAATTACTTCTTTTTAAGATTCTAATGAATCAGATTATTGTAATTAAACATCCCAGTCAAATTAAAAGTAAATTATAAACGGAAATAATAGAAAATGAATTCAGTTGGTCAGAAATTTATTAGACACTTTACCGCTACTGGATTTGTCGTCAATAATAATTCTCTTTTATTGCATTGGCATTCTAAGGTTAAAGCTTGGCTACCACCCGGAGGCCATATTGAACGAAATGAAGATCCGACTGAAGCATTGCTACGGGAGGTTTTGGAAGAGACAGGGCTAGTAGTCGAGATTTTACAAAGTGAACATAATTTGGGATTTGAGTATCCGAAGCAAATACCTCCACCGTTTACTATTTTGATTGAGGATATCAATGATAATGAAATTGGCGAACATCAGCATATTGATATGATTTATTTTTGTACACCAACTCGCCATAAAGATGTTTTTACAGATTTGAACCCCGGGTGGTTGTGGGTTAAAAAGGAAGACTTAGATAAAGGTTTACCTCTTAAAAATCATAAGGGAGACTTAGATATACCTCCAGAAGATGTTTTAATACTGGCTTCTCATGCCTTTAAGGCCGTAAACTTAATTGGTTAAGTGACAAACATAGTTAAAATCCAAATGGAGTATGCAATATAGATGACTAGGCCAGAAAACGATATCCTAGCCTATAATCAGGCAGGTATAGAAAAAAAGTGGCAAGACAAGTGGCAGGATAGTGGTCTGCACACAGTTAATGATGATGATGAAAGACCTAAGTGGTTTGAAATGACTATGTGGCCTTATACATCTGGTGACCTTCATATTGGTCATTGGTATGCTATGGCACCGTCTGATACTCACGCTCGCTTTAAAAAAATGCAAGGTTATAACGTATTACATCCAATGGGATTTGATGCATTTGGGCTCCCTGCTGAAAATGCTGCTATAAAACGCGGCATTCACCCTTATGAATGGACAATGTCCAATATCGAAAACATGAGGCGCCAATTGAGACGTATGGGAACTATATATGATTGGGATAGAGAGGTTGTGACTTGTAAATCGGAATATTATCGATGGAATCAATGGATATTCTTAAAATTTTTAGAAAATGATTTGGCTTATCAAGCGTATGCTCCAGCAAATTGGTGTCCAACTTGTAACACCGTACTAGCAAACGAACAAGTTGTAGGGGGTGAATGCGAACGGTGTAGCTCAGAAGTATCTCAAAAAGACCTAAATCAGTGGTTTTTCAGGATCACCAATTACGCTGAAGAACTACTTGATCAATCTAAAATTGATTGGCCAAATAAAATCAATATAATGCAGACAAATTGGATCGGTAAGAGTTATGGAACTCATGTTCAATTTGATATATCTTCTCTGGGTCTTGGAACAACTAAAATAGACACTTTTACGACTAGAGTAGACACTATTTATGGGGTTACCTTTATAGTTATATCACCTGAACATTCACTTGTAGATCAACTTACGATTTCACAAAAAAAGGAAGAGGTTGATCAATACGTTGTCAATGCAAGAAAACAATCTGAGATAGAACGACTATCAACTGACAAGGAAAAAACAGGCATATTTACAGGTTCCTATTGTGTTAACCCATTAACTAACGAAAAAATACCAATTTTTGTAGGTGACTACGTGCTTTCTAGTTATGGAACTGGAATAGTTATGGGTGTTCCTGCTCACGATGAACGTGATTTTAAATTTGCAAAAAAATATGATTTGAATATTAAGACAGTCATAAAAGCAGATAAAGAAGCTAAGTCGAACCCTAATGTTGCTTATACGGGCGACGGTATATTGGTTAACTCTGGCCCTTATAATGGGTTGACGAGTGAGGTAGCAATAGGCAAGATTTCAGGCTATCTGGAATCAAAAAACTTAGGAGAAAAATCAGTTCAGTATCGTATGAGAGACTGGTTGATTTCAAGACAGCGTTACTGGGGCACTCCAATTCCTATAATTTACTGTAAAGATTGTGGAACAGTTCCTGTACCAGAAAAAGACCTACCAGTGCTATTGCCAGACGATGCTGAATTTAAACCTACAGGAGAATCTCCTTTAGAATTACATGAGAAGTTTGTTAACGCTGAATGCCCACTATGCAAAAAACCTGGTCGGCGAGAGACAGACACAATGGATACTTTTGTGGACTCCTCTTGGTATTTTTTACGATATTCTAGTCCTAAATATTTAGAAGGACCTTTCGATCCTATTGCTTTGAAGAAATGGCAATCTGTAGATCAATATACTGGAGGAGCTGAACACGCAGTAATGCACCTTCTTTATGCCAGGTTTTTCATCAAAGCTTTAAGAGATATAGGTTTATTGGAATTTAATGAACCGTTCCTTAAATTATTCAACCAAGGCCATATAACTCACTCAGGCTCTCGCATGAGTAAATCTAGAGGCAATGTGGTTTCACCTGACAATTATGTAAATAAAGTTGGAGCCGATGCGGTCAGATGTTACTTAATGTTTTTAGGGCCGTGGGATCAAGGCGGAGATTGGATTGACACTGGTATTAATGGAATATCGCGATGGTTAAATAGAATTTGGTATATATCAACACGAGATGTTAAGAGTGTTGATATATCAAAAGTAGTTGATGAAAAAAACCTTAAATTAAATCAATCGATAAACAAGACATTGAAGAAGGTTACAGAAGACCTTCAGAATTTTAAATTCAATACTGCTATTGCTACTTTAATGGAATTTACAAACAACTTAAATGATTTATGGAAAGACAGGCAGGTAGATCAGAACTTGTGGGAAAGAGCAATTAGAAATCTTCTATTAATGATTGCCCCGTTAGCTCCACATGTAGCGGAAGAATTATGGGAAATCAATGGTTTAAAATTTTCTATTCATGCTCAGGACTGGCCTACGTGGGATCCGGAATTCATAAAAGAACATAATATTAATTTAGTTGTGCAAGTTAACGGTAAAGTTAGAGATACTATTTTAGTGTCTGCAGAAATAACAGAAGGTGCTGCTAAAGAAACAGCCATATCATCAAAAAAGATTGAATTACATATTAAGGGTAAAGAGATTAAGAAAATTATTTATGTGACAGGTAAATTAGTTAATATAGTTGCAATTTAAATTCAACTGATTACTCGAAATCCATAAGAAATTTCATTTTGATTTCCCTTGCTAAACCGGTCTGCTTTCAAAGCGGTGATATCGACAAAATCAGACCTGCCTTTTGTTATTAACTCGGACATACATATCCCTACAGCTGGAGCTAGCTTAAACCCATGCCCGGAGAATCCAGTACATATATATAAACCATCAATACCATCTATCTTATCTACTATTGGGTGTGTGTCCGGAGTGGAAGTATAAAGCCCTGCATATCCGGTAAAGTATTGTCCTTTAGCGATTGCTGGCATCCTTTTCGCCAGCCTTAGCCATACATCTTCTAGGTAATCCATTGAAGGCTTTAGGTTGTATTTGTCTGGATCGACTACATGTTCACGATTGCCATTTCCAACTAGGGTCATATCATTACCTTCTGGCCTAAAGTAGGTCATATTTGTCATGTCTGCACCGCTAGGATGATTTAGGAGTAAATTATTATCTCTCTTAATAAAAAACACTTCATGCCTGGTTGCAGTTAACGGGAGATCTATATTCAGTTTTGATAAAAACTGATTTGACCAAGGGCCAGTGGCCATTACGGCAATTTCTGTTTCAAAAGTTTCTTTTTCTGTATGTATTGAAAATACGGTATCGTTTTTAATTCTGATCTCATTTACTGGGGCCTTTAATATGATTCTTGCACCATTCTGTTCTGCTTGCTTTGCATAAGCCATAGCTGTGCCAGATGGATCACCGTGCCCACTCTGAGGTTCCCAGGCAAATACTTCATCATCTGTAAAATGAAATCCTGGGGCAACCTCCCTTGCTTGCTTTAAGTCAATTATGTTGGTGTCAATACCAACTTTTTTCTGTATAGACACATTTTTATAAAAGCCTTCTGTAGAGGCTGGACCAGCTATGGCTATAAATCCAGTTTTAATAAATTGAGGCTTTTGTTGTCCAATCAATTCGTCAAAGTGTAAAAAATACGGGAAGCTTTTCCAAGACAATTCGGCATTTACTTTTGTCGAATAGTGCATTCTAATTAATCCTGAAGATCTTCCTGTCGATCCTGAGCCAAGAGTGTCACGCTCGAGTAAGACACAATTTTTTAACCCCTGTTTTGTTAAGTTATATAAAATGCTGGCGCCCATAACACCACCACCTATAACTACTGCATCGACTCTTTCTGTCATTAGTGTCACTTTATCCTGTAATATTTTAAGATCATATAATATGAGAACGATTAGATGCAGTCTTTAAAAACATATTGACCCTGGGTGTCTAACTAGTTTTTGTTTTGGGAGGATTTAAACACTATGAAACTAAATATTGCTGTTTTGCCAGGAGATGGAGTGGGGCCTGAAGTGATTGCAGAGGCGGAAAAAGTATTAAATTCAGTCGTTGATCGATTTGGTCATAAGTTGGATGCTAGCATTGGGCTGATTGGTGGATCCGCCATTGACGAAACTGGAACTGCTTTACCCGAGAACACATTAAGTATGTGCCGTAGTTCAGATGCCGTTTTGTTTGGGGCAGTTGGTGGCCCAAAATGGGACTCTTTATCTTCTGATATAAGGCCTGAAGACGGAATATTAACTATACGTAAAGAGTTGGGTCTTTTTGCTAATATCAGGCCAGTTAAAGCTTATAATTCTTTAATTCACTCTAGTCCCCTTAAAGAAGATCGGTTGTTAGGCGTGGATATGGTGATAGTTCGAGAACTTACTGGAGGATTGTATTTTGCTGAGCCAAAAAAGAGATGGACAGATGGAGCTGAGAGACAAGCAGTAGATACGCTTTTATATTCTGAAAAAGAGATTGCTCGTATATTAAAAGTAGCATTCGAACTTGCATCGTCAAGGAAATTAAAAGTGACGTCTGTTGATAAGTTTAATGTTTTAGAAACTGGGCGACTTTGGAGAGAAATTGCAAATGAAGTGGGCGCTAATTATCCGGACATAGAGTTAGAGCATATGTTAGTTGATAATGCCGCGATGCAATTAGTTAGAGCTCCAGCAAATTTTGATGTTATAGTTTCTGAAAATACATTTGGAGACATACTTTCTGATGAAGCTTCTGTCCTTACTGGTTCTATGGGAATGCTACCATCTGCTAGTTTATCTGGAGCAATTAGTGAATCAGCTACCTCTAGTAAGGCCAGCTTGTATGAGCCAATCCATGGTAGCGCACCAGATATTCAGGGCAAGGGTATAGCTAATCCAATTGCTGCGATACTAAGTGTGGCTATGATGCTACGTTATTCGTTTGATCTTAAGGAGGAAGCTGAAGCAATAGAAATGTCAGTGCAAGAGGTTCTCAATTCAGAATATCGGACCCCTGATTTAGCAACTGATAAGTCCCTTGTGGTTTCAACTTCAGAAATGGGCGATAAAATTACAGATAGGATTAATCGACCGTCCTAGGAATTAGTACGAATCAAGGGAAAAATGGTTTGATGTTGCTTTTTTTGCAGTAACAACTCAAGTAGTGTTTTGGATTTTATATTCCCAGGCTGAAAATATTGCTGTGAGTATCGGTATAACTGCTGGTGTTTTATATTGGTTGGTTAAACTACCCCAAGGTAAACTACAGAGAGACCGGTATTAATTTAATTTCTGTGGATCCCCTAGGTCTAAGATACAGTCCCACTCCGAATTCGTTACAGGTTGAACAGATAGACGTGATAGTTTTACCAGCGCCATATCTTGGAGCATTGGGTGAGCCTTAACATCCTTCAACGTTACAGGATATTTCATCTTGGCTTGAGCCTTTAAATCTACCATGAACCATATCGGTTTTTCGGGAGTGCTTTTAGGGGCTGGGTGCTCTGAGTTTGGATCCCATGCAGTGTCATCTGGATACGCCTCTCTTACAACAACACTTGTTCCTACAACTTGAGGGGGGACAATCATCGAGTGATAAAAGAGAACTTGGTCGCCAACCTTCATTTTTTTTATATTGTTCCTAGCGGTATAGTTTCTTACACCATCCCATTCAGCTGTCATATCTTCCTCTGAAATCAAATCTTCAAATGAATAAGCTGACGGTTCAGATTTAACAAGCCAATAATTTATATTCATAGGTGTTACTCATGTTTTCCTGGCAAGAGGCCGTTAATAAAAGATTCTTAATTTTAAAAAAGTTTTCCAGTATTGACGACTGGTAGAATTTACTCCAAGAGACTTTTAAAGTGATAGTAATGGGGATTTTATTAAATGAAAATAGGTATTATTTATCTAGAATTATTATAAAGTTATATTAAGTATAGTCTTTTAATCAAATATTTATGGTGGAGATGTTGAAAATCTGCAATGAAGAGATCACAATTGATACAGATAATTGATATAGGTGTTATATGTCAGTAAACATTGATGGTAAAAACGTAAAACAAGTAAACTCAAAAGATTGTGTTCATTATTGGGTAATCGATTCTCCTAATGGTCCTCAGAGTCAAGGCACGTGTAAGATTTGCGGTATTGAAAAAGAATTCATGAATTATTTAGAGAGTTCTGCGTGGAGTAGTGGGGATGATAAAAAAAAGAATGACGCTAAATCCAAGAACAATGATAAGGCCAAACAGCCAACCAAAGCGACTAAATAGATAACCGAATTATCTGAACATATCTGTTTTTTCATTCCTTAATATTGAATATGTTCCGAGCTTGTTATCTTGATATTGAAATCCTCGGATTATAGCCACAGGAATTTGCAAAGTTTTACCCATAACTAATTCTGCAGCGCTTGCCATTTCGTCTATTATGGCTATTTCGGTTACCTTCATGACTCTATCAAAGGTATCTTTATTACCTCTGTAATCCACTGTTGGTTGGATGCCAGCGGAACCAATTGAATAGTTAACATGACCTTCTCTCCACGGTCTACCAAACGTATCTGAGATTATTACAGATAACTTTGATAGACCAGTGAGGCGCTGTATTTTAGAAACCAATTTATTTGCTGATAGATCTGGGTTTTTAGGCAATCGCAGTACGACCTCATCTCCACCGACGTTTGAAGAATCAACTCCAGAATTAGCACAGATAAATCCGTGATGGGTTTCTGTTATAAGTATGCCTCTATCGTAGTCTATTTTTATTATCTTCCGACTATCTTTAAGAACAACTTCTATAAGCCTTGGATCTCGTCCACTCTTTTGACTGAAAATTTTTGCAAATGAGGACGGCTTCACGCCAGATAAGTGCACAAATTGACCTTCTGATTTACTTACAATCTTTTGTGCGATTACGAAAGTGTCATTTTCCTGGATCACACATTTTTGATTACTCACGGATCTTATGATTAGTTCTGCGATGTCATCACCAGGTTTAATTTCCGGAATGCCGTTGATTCCTATGATTTCGATATTGTGTTTATCCATTAATTGATCATTTTAGTAGAATAATTATTTAGTTCTTTAAATAGTAGCTTTAAGTGTAAATTGTTGTTCAATGGCATGCTATACTCATCTACTCAAATAGTGAGTTTATATTGCTTTTATCTATTTTATTAATTCCATAAATTGAAACTATGATTAACGAACCTTTACTTAGAAGTTTACTATTTATACCAGGAAACCAACCGAAAATGCTGGCAAAGGCTTTTTCAGTATACCCAGATGCTTTTGTATTAGATTTAGAAGATTCTGTTCCAATTTCAGAAAAGAAAAACGCCAGAGAAATAGTTATGGAGCACATTCATAAGATAAGGAAAACTGACATTCTTATTATTCCACGGGTGAATTCCTTGTCGACTGAGTTTATAGATGATGATTTAAGTGCTGTTGTAGGACCGGAAATCTGGGGTATTTCGGTAGGCAAGATTAGCTCTCCCGAAGATTTGATAGTCTTAGATCAAAAGATTTCAAAATTGGAAAAAAAATGTGGGATTGAAGTGGGTAAGATTAGATTGTTGGCTTGGTTAGAAACGGTATCAGGAATTGTCAATTCACATCAAATTTGTCAAAGTAATGACCGGCTAGCTGCAGTTTGTTTTGGTGCAGAAGATTACACGAATGACATGGAAATACCTCGGCATACGACCTCCTTGCTTGTGGATAATCCCTCGCTGGCATACCCTAGAACTGTTATTCCAATACATTCGAAAGCGGCTGGTATCTTTGCATTGGATAGTCCATATTTTGGATATAAAGATGAAACAGGATTGATAAATGATTGTCAAAATGCGAAGCAATATGGATTTCAAGGCAAATTTGCTATACATCCTGGGCAGATTGATACGATAAATAAAATCTTTTCACCGTCGAAAGAAGAATATGACAAAGCATTACAAGAAATTAATGCGTTTAAAATAAGTGAAGCTATGGGCAGAGGATCAACTTCTTTACAAAACCAAGTTATAGATGTACCTGTGGTAGAAAGAGCGCTCAAGTTAGTGAAGAAATACGAGTCTGTTTTTGGACAAGGGGAATAGCATGTCAGAAGATCGAATTCAGGTAAAGGGGATGAAGTTTTTTGGACATCATGGTGTCACTGAAGAAGAACAATCTATTGGGCAAAGAATTGAGGTAGATGTTGAAGTAGAGGTTGATTTAAAGCATGCAGGGAAGGTTGATGACCCTAATTTAACTGTAGATTACACTTTAATTTATCAGTTGACTAAAGAGGTTGTAGAAGGCAAATCAGTCAAATTAATAGAGACACTAGCAGAATCAATTGCTGGTCAATTGATAGGTAAATTAAAGGTGGATTCAGTATGGGTAAAAGTTACAAAGCCGAACCCTCCAATTGATAACAGTGTAATAGGATATGTGGCAATTGAAATACAGAGGGACAAATAGTATTTATCCAGCGTGTTTAGTTGATCAAGATAAGGAGCATTGTAATGCCGATAGTAAAAATTGAAATGTGGGATGGCCGTACCTCTAAGCAAAAGGCTCAGTTGGCTAAAGAAATAACTGACTCATTTGAGAGATTAGGGACTGATCGAGACGCTACCATAGTGGTGTTCAATGATGTTTCAAAGGATAATTGGGCTCAAGGAGGAACATTAGCTTCTGAGTCATAAATCTAATTGACCATAACGGATTAAGCAGTCTATACTGGTTCGTATAAGAATAAATTAAAAGCTATGAACAGGATTAGTAAAACCTGAAATTGACCAAGAGAGCCGGATAAGCTGCGAACCGGCGTCAACAGCAAGGATTGAATGGACCTGGGAGCTGCCTCCTGAACACAGATGTAAATTATCATCTTTAAGAGTAGGGCAAGGCCGGAATTGGCACCGTTAATAAAGCCTAGGACATCAAAATGTCTGTAATAAGAGCCTTAAGTTGAATTAAGGAAATAGGGTGGCACCACGGAATTACAACCCGTCCCTTCTGGGATGGGTTTTTTTAATTACAGAATAAGGATACACATAATGCCTACCTCCAACGCCAAAAAGAGTAGAATCCTAACAGGCATCCAGCCTTCTGGAGATATGCAATTAGGGAATTATTTAGGTGCAGTTAAACATTGGGTAATGAACCAGGACATTCAAACCAATTTCATTCCAGTTGTTGATCTTCACTCTATAACAGTTAAACAAGACCCTGAGGAATTAAGCCGCAACACTCTATCCCTTGTAGCAATGTTAATTGCATGTGGAGTAGATCCAGAGAAAAGCACTTTATTTATCCAAAGTCATATTTCGGCTCATGCTGTATTGTCCTGGATTTTAAATTGTACTACCCCGGTTGGGTGGTTAGAGAGAATGATTCAATATAAAGAAAAGTCTCATAATCAAGAGAGAGTCTCAACCGGACTTTTAACGTACCCGATATTAATGGCTGCTGACATACTAATTTATGATGCTGATGAAGTTCCAGTTGGAGAAGACCAAAAACAACATGTTGAGTTGACTCGAGACATAGCTGAAAGATTTAACAACCTATATGGAGAGACATTTGTTCTTCCAAAGGCTGTTGTGCCTAAAGTTGGGGCACGAGTAATGGGATTAGATAACCCTTCACTTAAAATGTCTAAAAGCTATGCTCATATTCGGGGCCATGCTATCAGTATGTTGGATGATCCAAAGGAAATAGATAGGTCTATAAAACGAGCTGTTACAGACTCTTTTAATGAAATTTGTTTCTCGAGCGATAAAGAAAGAGCAGGTGTTAATAATCTTTTAGGAATATACCAGGTTATTACGGGGAAAACATTTACAGAGGTCGAAAACGATTTTAATGATGCAAGGGGATATGGCGACTTAAAATCAAGGGTAAGTGAAGTAGTCATATCAGAAATTGAACCTATACAAAAACGGTATCATGAACTAATAAATAATTCTCCTGAACTTGAGAGTTTAATTCAGAAGGGCGACGATTTAGCCAAACAATATGCTGATCCTAAACTAGATGTTGTTTTGGGAAAAGTGGGCCTTCATAGAAATGGTCATTCCGGTGTTTAATATGCCTCTTAATAATTCTCCATATTCAATTACTATTGAAGACTTGAAAAGTCTTTTAAAGAACGATGTTGATGGCAACTTAGTCCCTTTAATACAAAAAATTAACACAGAAAATGAAACACCTGTTTCGATCTATTCTAAAGTGGCAACTCAACCCTACTCATTTTTATTTGAAAGTGTAGAAGGAGCCGAAAGGATCGCACGGTATAGTTTTATTGGTATTAAACCATATGAAATTATTAAAACTGGTGCTGGGCAAGCCTATGGATCAGTTGATCCGCTCAAATTAATTGAAAAAAAATTAAGTAATAGGAAAGTTGTTGAACAATTTAAGTCGAATAGATTTGACGGGGGAGCTGTTGGATATGCTTCTTACGAGACTGCATCTTATTTTGAAGATTTGCCTGTAGCAAAACAGGATAAGTTAAATCTACCAGAATCGGTGTTTATGTTTTTCAATACCTATATTATGTTTGATCATATTGATAACTCCATTAGTATAGTTAGCCACATAGATATAGATGAAGACATAGAAACATCCTATGCTGAAGCTGTGGATAGTATAGAAAGTGTTATTGGATTACTTTCAAATGATGTGGTCAAAAAAGAAAGATTTCTAAATCAAGCCATAAATCGTAACCAATCGATTAGTGACGATAAGTCATTACCAATAGTTAATTTTGATGGAGTTAATGCCACTGTCAATATTGATAAAGACTACTATAAATATGCATTAAATAAGATCAAGGAGTATATATACGAAGGAGACTGTATACAGGTTGTTTTTTCCCAACGATTTAGTCTGTCTACCGTGGCAGATCCGTTAGACATTTACCGGTCATTGAGAGAAGTAAATCCATCACCATACATGTTTTTCCTTGATTTGAAAGACTTTCAGATAGTTGGCGCATCCCCTGAGATGTTAGTGAGATGTGTTGATAATAAAATTGACTATCACCCGATCGCGGGTACAAGGCGACGCGGATTAGATAGTGAAGAAGATGACAAAATAGCAGTAGAATTATTAACAGATGAGAAGGAATTAGCTGAACACATAATGCTAGTTGACCTAGGCAGAAATGATGTTGGACGCGTTAGCAATCCTGGTAGTGTAGAAGTGACTCAGTTAATGGAAGTGGAATTATATTCTCACGTGATGCATATTGTTTCGCATGTTACTGGATTTTTAAAACCGGGATTAAGTTGCTATGATGCTTTTCGATCTTGCTTTCCAGCAGGTACAGTGTCCGGTGCGCCAAAAATTAGAGCGATGGAAATATTGTCTGAATTGGAGCCAGTGAAGAGAGGTCCATATTCAGGGGCAGTAGGCTATTTTTCGTTTTCTGGGAATATGGACACCTGCATAGCTTTACGGACATTAGTGATTAAAGATTCGATAGCACATGTTCAAGCTGGCGGAGGGATAGTAGCTGATAGCAATATTGATGATGAATATGAAGAAACTATTAATAAAGCTAGTGCTGTAATGAAAGCTATTAAATTAGCTGAGTTAAATGACAAATGAATATTTTAATAGATAATTATGACTCGTTCACTTACAACATATACCAGCTTATATGTGAGTTGGGAGTGGAAGTTAAAGTGGTTAGGAATGACAAGGTAACTGTTGAAGATATCTCAAGTATGAACCCAGAGAAAATTACAATATCTCCTGGTCCTTGTAACCCAGATAAAGCTGGCATATCGACATCAGCTATAGATTATTTTAAATCTAGCTTGCCTATTCTCGGTATATGTTTAGGGCATCAGTGTGTAGGTCAGGCATTTGGAGCTATAGTTGATCATGCCGGGGAAATAATGCACGGAAAAACCTCAAATATTTATCATGATGGGAAAGGTGTGTTTACAGATATTCCAAACCCATTCAAGGCAATTAGATATCACTCTTTATCTATATCTAAAGATAAATTCCCAGATGATTTAGAGATTTCAGCCTGGACTGAAAACGGCATAATCATGGGTGTGCGACACAAATCATTACTGGTTGAGGGAGTGCAATTTCATCCAGAATCAATAAAAACTGAACATGGTAAGAAATTGTTGCAGAATTTCTTATCATTAGAGTGAATAAGGCAAGCTAGATGATTAAATCATGCATACAGAAATTATTTTTGGGTGAAAACCTCAGTTTTGATTTAGCTTCTGGAGCCATGGAAGACATAATGACTGGTGATGCCACAGCGGCACAGTTCGGTGCTTTTGTGACAGCACTCAGTTTCAAGGGGGAGACTCCTGAGGAAATAGCTGGGATGGCAGAGGTAATGCGTACGAAATCATTACGTGTGGAGCCTGATTACCCAGTTATAGACACATGTGGAACAGGAGGAGATGGATCCAATTCTTTTAATATTTCTACTGCTTCAGCTTTTGTAGTCGCAGGTGTAGGAGTTAAAGTTGCAAAACATGGTAATCGTGCGATGTCTGGATCAAGCGGTAGCGCAGATGTTTTAGAAGCATTAGGTGCAAATATAGATTTAAGCTCTAAATCAGTTGAAAAGTGTATAAATGAAATTGGATTTGGATTCATGTTTGCTCAAAGGTACCATCCATCGATGAAGTTTGCTGCTGAGCCTAGAAAAGAAATAGGTATCCGAACAGTTTTTAATATCCTTGGGCCACTAACAAATCCCGCAAAGGCGCAATTTCAGTTAATTGGGGCCTCAAATCGAGCTATTGCTTCAAAAATGATACAAGTATTAAAAATACTTAAATCTGAACATTCAATAGTTGTATGTGGTGAGGATGGAATGGATGAGGTTTCCTTGTCTGGCAGTACACAAATATGGGAATTGAAAAATGGAATCATAAAAGAAAGCATAATCAATCCCTCGGACCTGGGATTGCCATCAGTAGATAACGCAGAAATAAAGATAAACAATCCGAATCAGAGTGCAAAAATATTAGAACAAGTTTTATTGGGACACGAAATCCCAGCACGATTTTTAGTTTTAGCTAATGCTGGAGTCGCACTAGTAGCAGCAGATAAAGCAGAATCTTTTATTGACGGTGTTGCAATGGCTGCTAAATCAATAGATAGTGGGTCCGCTCTTAAAGTACTGAAATCTTTTATTAAATTAAGTAACGAACTTGCTTAGAAATTGAGAGGCCTATGGATATACCAGATATATTACAGGAAATAGTTAAAGCCAAGAAAACTGAGGTTGAATATCAAAAGACAAAATTACCATTGTGTGACCTTGAGGAAATAGCATCACAACAACCTATGCCTTTGAACTTTTCCGGAGCACTGTTAGGTTCATCTATTCGTGTAATTGCAGAAATAAAGAAGCGTTCTCCAGCAAAAGGGAATTTAGCGCCTAACTTAGATGTGTCCAAGCTAGCGGGTATTTACTGTGGTAACGGTGCTGCTGCTATTTCTGTCTTAACTAACTCAGATCACTTTGGTGGCAGTATTGATGATTTAAAAATAGTTGCCGGAATTGCTCATCAGGAAAGAATCCCTGTTTTAAGAAAAGAATTTATTTTTGATCCTTATCAAGTTGTCGAAGCTAGGGCAAATGGAGCAGACTCTATTTTACTAATTGCATCCATGTTAACTCTTAAAGAAATGCAAAACTTAAAAGCAGTAGCAGATGGATTATGGATGCAACCTATTTTTGAAGTTCATGATGAAGAAGAAATGAAAAAAGTTCTTGAATGCAATGCGGAAATCATTGGTATTAATAATAGGAATTTACATACATTTGTAACAGACATTGAAGTTACAGAACGATTAGCACCTTTAATTCCAGAAGGGAAAATCATTGTTAGTGAGAGCGGTATTTCTGGAACAGAAGACTTGACTAGGATTGCAATCGCCGGAGCTCATTGTGTTTTAATTGGAGAGACGTTAGTTACAGCCGATGATCCTGGTTTAATGTTGAGGCAACTAGTTTGACAAAAGTCAAGATATGCGGGTTGAAAAAGATAGAGCACGCATTAATTGCTGCTGAGTTGGGAGTAGATTTCTTGGGGTTTGTTTTCGTGGAAGGGGTTCGACGCCAGATTTCAGTTTTTGATGCTCTTGAGATTATCAAGCAGCTGAAAGAAACCTACACTAATAAATTGCCTCAATTAGTGGGTCTGTTTGCGAACCAAGAATCATCATATGTAAATCAAGTTGTAAGACAGTGTGGGTTGGATATAGTGCAACTGTGTGGGGTTGAAGGGCCGAAATATTGGTCTAAAATCAATTGTTCAATAATCAAGCAAGTTAAGGTGGATACTGCAAACCAAGGAAAAGATTTATTGGGCGAGATTAAGCAAAGAGTAGACGACGTTACGGAAGCTGGTCACATAGCTTTACTTGACTCATACGAACCTGGGGCGCTCGGGGGAACCGGCAAAACATTTGATTGGTCTATAGCAAAATTAATAAACGCAAATAAAAGGATAATTCTCGCTGGAGGTTTAACAGCCGATAATGTGAATAATGCAATAACAACAGTACATCCATTGGCTGTAGATGTGTCGAGTGGGGTAGAAACTGATGGGCAAAAAGACGAGTCAAAACTCCGTAATTTCATTAATAACGCACGCAATGCAGACAAATAACACATAACTTCCAGTACTGAATCTTGACAGTTCTAGAGGCATTTCATAGCCTTTTGATTTCCACGAATAAAAATTAAATCAGCAACAATAAAATTGGAGAATTATATTGACTTACGAATTTAACCACGTTCATCTTAAAGCAGCGGATCCTAAAGCAGCGGCCGATTGGTACGTAAAAGCTTTCGGATTTACAATTATTAGTGACGCCACTCGTAACTTTGGGGACCGATTTATCGCATGCGATACCATCGATGGCGTACGAATAAATATTTCAAATGAAAGAACGGGAGAAACTTTGGCTACAGGGGATCCTGGAGCTCATTATGGCATAGAACATTTTGGGGTAAACGTTGAGGATTTACCTGCGGCGATTTCAGACTTGACCAACTTGGGAGCTGAATTATTAGAAGGACCAATTGATTGTGGAGGAGGATTACATATTGCTTTCGTTAAGTGCCCGCAGGACACACGTGTAGAATTATTGCAAATGCCATAAATACGGAAACATTTTTTGAATACCAATAATAGCTGTATTTTCTGTAAAATTCTTTCTGAGCAATCAGAAGATAAGTTTTTATTTAAAGACGAATTTTGCTTTGCAATTAGAGATATAAATCCGGTTGCTAAAGCACATTTTTTGGTAATACCAAATCAGCATTTAACATTTCTCGAACAATGGGATGAATCTAATTTGCACATAATTGGCAAATTAGTGAAGAATGCTAGTAATTTAACAGTCCTAGAAGGCATAGCTGATGGTGGATATAGATTATCAATAAATCAAAAAGGAGATGCTGGCCAAATGATTGACCACTTGCATCTTCACGTATACGGTGGGGAAAAATTAAGGAGTATGTAATTGCCATCGACAGAAGTAGTGATTGCTAAGAGATTTAATAACTTATTAAGGCCACTTCAGGTGCATATTCATCGAAGTACCGTCTTGGCCGGTGAATTAGCTCAAATACATCACGTAGATGTAGAAGCATGTGAACTAGCAGCTGGTACTCATGACCTTTTCCGATCTGAACCAGATTTTGCACAAATATCTACTGCAGAGAAATACGGTATACCAATTGGTGATATCGAAATGAAGACCCCTATGTTACTTCATGGAGCCAATGCAGCGGCCTGGTTGGAGAATGAAGCTGGATTAACTGACAATCGTGTTCTTGAAGCAGTTAGATGGCATACATTCGGATGGCCAGAAATAGATGACATAGGTAAAATTCTGTATCTAGCGGATAAATTAGAACCAGGGAAAGTTACTGCAGATCCGAGTCTGGCGGTTATTAGGAATATGGCCGATATTCATCCGGATAAAGCTTTATTAGCACTTTTACAAAAACGGGTCGAGGCTCAGCTATCGAAAGCATTAGAAGTACATCCATTAACTTTAGCATTAATTGAAAATCTCAAATCAAATTAATTCCGCGTATAAAGAAATATATTCCCATCCCTCCCATACCAATACCACATAAAGCTAGTACTATTTTGTATATTTTTCCAACAATGATTTTTCTACCACTGGCTATGATTATTGATACTAGACTGAACCATGCAAAATCAGCCAAAATGTGACCGAAGTAAAAGCAAGCAACACCTACCAATCCATATTCCTGAGACCATATCAAGTATGCTAACCCTACCGTAACCCACCAAATACTCCAGTAGGGATTAGAAATAGTAACTATGATCCCCCCCATTATTGGGCCTAACTTGTTTAAATACGAATTATTTGGTGTGACGGATATCTGGTTATCTTTTATGGAATTTTTTATAAAAGTTATGGCCATAAACAAGAGTACTGTTCCACCTATAATTGAAATGTAAATCTGTGCAATATTAGAGTCTAATATTGATGCCGCACCAAAATATAATAACGCCACTATTCCTAACTCAAGAATTGAGTGTCCTAACGAGATTGCCGGACCCGCCCATGGCCCTATACGCAGTGTTTCTTTGATATCGTAAGCAAGTAATGGGCCAGGTGAAACAGCTCCTGAGAGTCCAACAATCCAGGATGTTGCAAAAATTGGTAATAACACTTCAAGGTTCATTATTTGATAACTTTATCAGAATTTTTATTTGTCGTTACCTCAATATTATTAGATGATGTATAACTACATTAAATTAAAGTTTAAGGATGATTCATGTTAGATATTTTAATAAAAGGTGGACTTGTTTTAGATGGAGCAGCAAATCCCGGACAGTATTTATCGGTTGGGATAAAAAATGACACTATTCAGCTGTTAAGAGGCGATGTGTCAGAAATAGAAGCGAGGAAAAATATAGATGCTTCCGGGAAAGTAGTTAGTCCAGGATTTATAGACGTACACGCCCATTCAGGTTTAGTTATCTTGTCTGAACCAGAGCATATGCCTAAAGTTCATCAAGGAGTTACTACTGAGTTGATAGGTATCGATGGCAACTCTTATGCTCCTTTCTACAATGATCTAGATTTAAAGCGAATGATTCAAATTAATTCAGGATTAGATGGAGACCCAAATATTGATTATAATTGGAATACAGTTACAGATTATTTAGACAAGTTTGACAGAAAAGTTGCAGTCAATATTGCATATGTAGTTGGGAATTCTCCTCTTAGGATTGGCGCTATGGGCTGGAGTGCTAATAAAGCGACTTCTAAAGATCTAGATAAGCAAAAAGGTTTGCTTAGAGAGGCTATGCAAGAAGGAGCTTTTGGCATATCAACAGGACTCGATTACCCTCCAGGAAATTATGCTGATACAGATGAGCTAGTCGCAATTGCAAAAGAATCAGAAAAACTAGGCGGTTTTTATCACACCCATGTTCGTTATAGGTTAGGTGATAAATACCTTGACCCTTTTAGAGAGGCTATTGAAATCGGAAAGAGAAGTGGTATTCCGGTACATTTAACGCACATGTTTAGAAGAACTACTAATCCTGGAGGTATTTCAAAAATATTTGATTTGGTTGAAAGCGCCAGAGATTCAGGCATGGATATAACTTTCGATTGTTTTCCATATAAATACGGGGGCACTAGGATATTAATTATTTTTCCTGACTGGGCTCATGAAGGAGGCCCAGAGGCACTGATTAAAGTGTTATCTTCAAAGGATGCTCGAGAGAGGCTAAAACGTGAAGTTGTTCCACGTAGTTTGGGCTGGGATGAGATGTGGCTCACTTATTTTAAAAAACCACACAACAAACAATATGAGGGTAAATCAATTGCTTTAATTTCTGAAATGCGCAAACAACATCCCGTGGATGCTTTATGTGACCTTTTGTTAGATGAAGATCTTAGAGTGTCATATTTTGCTGATTCAGTAGATGCCCGAACCATCCCTGATTTAATCGCACATCCCTTGTATATGGTTGGTAGTGATGCATTGTTGATAGGGGATTTCCCGCCCCCAATGGGATATGGTTGTTTTCCTGTAATTTTATCTGAGATAGTTCGAGAGGAAAAAAAGTTGTCTTTGCCAGAAGCTATAAGAAAGATGACTTCATATCCTGCACAAAGGATTGGTCTTAAAGATAGAGGTCTGATTAAAGATAACTTTAAGGCTGATATTGCCATATTTGACCCGGATACAATAAAGGCAAATGCTACTAGACAAAACCCTCGCCAACTTTCTACAGGTATTGATTATGTAATCGTCAACGGCGAAGTAGTTATTGATAAAGGAAGTCATACTGGAGCATTGCCTGGCCGAGCTCTGAAACGTACAAGTTGAGTTAATGAACAGTTTATATGTAATCGCTACACCGATTGGAAATTTGGAAGATATTTCTATTAGAGCATTAAATATTCTAAGAGGAGTTGATTTAATCGCAGCAGAAGATACACGCATAACTATTCGATTGTTGAAACACTACAATATCGACACAAAATTGATTAGTTATCATGAGCACAGTAAGTACTCTAAGCTTAGAAAGTTAATAAATATACTAGAGGATAATGATTTGGCCTTAGTGTCTGACTCAGGAACCCCTGGTATAAGTGATCCTGGACGTGAGTTAGTTAAGATGGCACAAGAAGAGGGTTTTAATGTGGTTCCTATACCAGGTCCATCATCCGTGATTGCAGGGTTATCAGTTTCAGGTTTAGACATAACGAATTTTTCATTCGTAGGATTTTTGCCTCGTAAAGTTTCTCAGCGGATTAAAATATTTGAAAAATTCGTTCCAAACGGTACAGCATTGGTTTTTCTTGAAAGCCCGAGGCGACTGAGGAAGAGTTTGACTGATTTGAAAAATTCCTTGGGTGATCAAAAATTAACTATATGCAGAGAGATGACAAAAATTTATGAAGAAATTTTTGTTGGAACTGTAACTACAGCATTAGAACATTTCCAAGAACCACGAGGAGAGTTTATAGTAATCCTTGAAGGTGATGCTGCAAATGGGCCTGATGATTTAATTCAAGAAAATGCTAAAAATATGTTAGTCCAGCTAGCTGGAATGGGCGTTTCAGGACGAGATTCAGTTGAATTTGTAGTAAGTCAAACAGGAATTACAAAACGAAAGGTGTATGAGATGATGCAGAATGTTATTATGTGATACATACCGCTAGAAGGCTTTGTTCAAGGTTAACAAATTCGTGACGGCTTCACAAAAAATATTAGTTGCTGTGGCATGGCCATACGCAAATGGATCAATTCATGTGGGCCATATTGCAGGCACATATTTACCGGCTGACATATTTGCCAGATATCATAGACTAAAAGGTAATGATGTTCTGATGGTGTCTGGAAGTGATGGGCATGGTACTCCAGTTACATTGGAAGCTGAGAAGAGGGGAGTTACTCCTGCAGAAGTATCTGATTTCTATCTGAATGAATTTAAAGACAATTGGAAAAGACTTGGCATATCATTTGATCTTTTTACGTCAACAACTACTGCAACACATGCTTCAGTATCTAAGGAGCTCTTCTTAACACTTAACGAGAATGGCTATATTTATGAAAAGGCAATGTATCAACCATTTTGCCTAGACGATAATCGGTTTTTAGCAGATCGGTATGTTGAAGGTAAATGCCCCTTATGTTCCTACGAAAAAGCCAGGGGAGATCAATGTGATGATTGTGGAAGAACCTTAGATCCTCAAGATCTTATTAATTTAACATGTGGTTTATGTGGAGGTACTCCAGAAATAAGAGAAACCACACATTTCTTTTTCAAGCTCACAAAATTTGAAGATTCATTAAAACAATGGATTTCAACAAAACTTAAATGGAAACCGAACGTCCTTAATTTTACAAAAGCGTTTTTGGAGGGTGGTTTAGTTGACCGTCCGATCACCAGAGACATTGAATGGGGAGTAGAAGTTCCTTTACCAGGCTATGAGAGTAAACGACTGTATGTATGGTTTGAAGCTGTCATAGGATACCTTTCTGCATCTAAGGAATGGGCGATTTTGAGAGGTACTCCTGAAGCGTGGAAGGATTTCTGGACAGGTGAAGCTCAATCTTACTATTTTATGGGTAAAGACAACATTATTTTCCACTCAATTTTATGGCCTGCTATGTTAATGGGAAATAAAAATCTTAATTTACCAACCAATGTTCCAGCGAACGAATATTTAAATATGGAAGGTTTTAAGTTATCTACTAGTAGGAATTGGGCAGTATGGTTGCCTGATTATCTTGATCGATATGAACCAGACCCTTTACGATATGTGATTGCATCTAATTTGCCAGAATTGTCAGACTCAGATTTTTCTTGGAAAGAATATGTACGTGCAAATAATGATGAATTAGTAGCCACTTATGGGAATTTAGTGCACCGAGTTTTAAGTATGACTTACAATTATTTTGAAGGTCAAATTCCGAGCAATAAATCGATTGACGCTGAATGTGAAGAACTTCTTTTAAAAGGCGACAAAGCAGTTTCATTAGTAGGAGAGTCAATTGAGAATGCTCAATTTAGAAAAGGATTATCCGTTGCTATGGCATTAGCTTCTGATGCCAATAAATTTTTAGAAGAACGTAAGCCATGGCAAACCAATAAGGTTGATAAAAATAAAACAGCAGCATCTTTATGGACTGCGCTTTCTGTAATTAATTGTCTAAGGATTGTAATGGAACCTTTCCTACCATTTTCATCAATAAAATTAAAAAATATGCTTGGTCTTATTGATACAAAGACACCTAGCTGGGAATGGGACCGTAATGCCTTGATTCCAGGTGGTTTGATAAAAAAGCCGGACCCATTATTTAAAAAACTTGATGATCTGATTGTTGAAGCAGAAGACGCTAAGTTAAAAAAATAAAAGGCTGTAATCCAGTGAGTCTAAATAAATCAAACCCCAGACTAGATCTTTCCGATATATATTCACCTATAGCTAAGTCATTAGATAAGGTAAAAGATAAGATTTCATCGTTAAAAGATGATGAAATCTCTGATATTTCTCCATTAGTTAAGCACGTAATTTCATCTAAAGGAAAAAAAGTTAGACCTGCGATCACAGTCTTATCTTCTAGATTTTACCCAAATGATGGTGTAACTTCTGAAATCATGGCCGCAGCGGTAGAGATGTTACACATAGCAACGCTGATACATGATGATACCGTTGACAATTCCAATATTCGAAGGGGAAAGGAAACTGTTTCAAGTTTATGGGGCGTAGATGAAGCAGTCGTTTTAGGAGATTATATGTTTGCTGCTTCAGCAACATTTGTTTGTGACACCGGTAATATTAGAGTAATTCGCCGGTTTGCAGAAACTATTATGGAATTGTCGAAGGGGCAGATGAACGAGTTAGCGAATGCATTTAGTCCTGAGCAGGATATGAAGGGTTACTTGGATCGAATCTATAATAAGACCGCATCATTATTTGCTACTGCAGCTGAGTCTGGTGCAATACTTAGTGGAGCTGAAGAGAATATTGTCTGTGCCTTGCGAACATATGGAGTCAACTTCGGACTGGGATTTCAATTAATAGATGATATTTTAGATATTGCAAGTAGTGTAGAAAAAACTGGCAAGCCTGTGGGCAATGACATCTTGCAAGGAATTATTACTTTGCCGGTTTTGACATACAAGAAAAATAATCCTCAAGACCAGTGCATAGAACGATATTTTGAAAACCCAGATGATTTACAGCGTGCAGATGAGATACTTGGTAAAATTGGATCTGATTCTGTAATAGAGGAATGTATAGCCATAGCATATCAGTATAAACAAAAGGCTGCTAAAGCATTAGAGTCGTTGCCTCATACTATCGAGCGGGATTGTTTACATGATTTACTTGAATACGTTTTTCTTGACGGCCGTTAATTAGTATTAAAGATATCAACATATTTTATATATAGAATATTGCAGCACTAGCTATTATGTAAATTATGATGAGTATGGAGGATTCTAAATTAATCCATTTAAATGAAAAGGCTTGTGGATGATGTCTCCTTAGCAACAAAGTTGTTACGACAATTATAGTCATAAAAATCCCTGTTAAACCTGTAATCACGTGTGACAAAGAAATATTTGACCATAATGAACCATTTGTTATAGCAATCTCGTCCGCAAATAATACGAATCCCATATTGAAAAGGTTGGACCCAAGCAAGTTAGCAACTGCCATTTCAGGATTACCTAATCTTAATGCAGCGATCGTAGTTGCCAACTCTGGCAAAGAAGTGCTTATAGCTAAAAATTGGGTTCCTACAAAACTTTCTTCCCACTGTAGAGTCTCAGCTAGTTTGTCTCCTACTTCAGATAGCCATATTGAGGTTCCAATTATGCAAAGGGAGGATATTATGTAAAAAGCGAATGCACGCTTAGTTTCAGGATCCAGTCTGTTTATTATACTGGAGCCTTTCCTTTTAGTGTTTCCAGAATCCTCGTTTTTATTATCGATACGATAAATAACGTATGTCGCAATCAGGAAAAATAAAATCAATATAATTGATAGAGGACTTATATACCAATGATCAAATATGTCAGTCCAATGATGTACCGCAGTAGATAGCGTTGCTATGAATATTAGTATAATTCCGAGGATGGCGACTATGATTGGACCTCGTGAAACAGAGGCCAGCATAGGTCCTCTTGGCCACATTACATCTGCAATAGCTATAATCAAGAGATTCACTATGTTACTTCCAAAAGCTGCACCTGCTGCTAAATCTGGGGCTTTAGAAAGTGTAATTGAACTAATGCCTGTAGCTAGTTCAGGTAAAGAGGTGGCTGTAGCCAACAAAACTATTCCAACAAATGTGTGGCCAAGACCAAGCTTAGTAGCAATTTTGCTGGAAGAATCCACAAGGTATTTGGAAGATAGAAGAATTAATATTGCCGCAGCAATTAATTGTATCCAAAGAAGAGTTAGCAAAGATTAAACCGACATAACTCGCAGCATATTAGTACCTCCTGTAACGCCAATTGGGAGCCCCGCTACTAGCACGACTAAGCCGTCTCCTTTTATATCTGGAAACTTATTTACTTCCTTTTTCACGATATTGAAGAAATCATTCACATCTTTAACTGGTAATGTGGTTACAGGCGTGACCCCCCAGTTAAGTGTAAGTTTACGCTGAGTTCCCAGGAATGGTGTTAATGCAAGAATAGTTGAGCGTGGTCGATATTTAGAAACCCGTGCAGCTGTACTTCCCGATTCAGTGAACGCCACAATCAAATCGGCGTTAAGTTGGTATGCTGTCTGGCATGAGCTATACGCTATTGAATCATCGGTTTGATGTTCCATGTGTTTGCGTTTTTCTAATAATATTTCGTCATATGGCAAAGCTTTCTCCGCTTCTAATGCAACTTTAGACATCATAGAAACTGCTTCAACTGGATACTTGCCGATGGAAGTTTCCCCTGAAAGCATTATTGCATCTGAGCCATCGAAAACAGCATTTGCTACATCAGTTACTTCGGCACGAGTTGGGGATGGTGAATTGATCATTGATTCTAACATTTGAGTGGCTGTTATAACTGGTTTGCCAGCAATATTAGACGATCGTATAAGCTGTTTCTGAATTATTGGCACTTCTGATAACTCTATCTCGACACCCATATCTCCCCGAGCAACCATAATGCCATCACTGGCAGCAAGTATTGATTTGAATTGACGAATACCCTCAGCTGTTTCGATTTTCGATATGATCGCGGGATTGATATCATAATGAGAAAGTTTTTCTTTGATTGATTCAACATGAGATGCAGATCCAACTCCTGATATCGCTATAAAATCGGCATCATTTGCAGCAGCAAAATTAATTGATACGTCAGTAATTTCATCCAGAAAGTCACCTGTAGGTACAACTCCCACCACACTTACACCTCTTCCTTTGGATATACTGCCTGGAGTTATTGCTGAGCAGATAACTTCTTTGCCTAAAACCTTGAGAACTTTTACTTTTACTAATCCGTCAGCAATAGCTATAATTTTTCCTGGTTTAGCATCTTGATGTATTCCTGAGGGTTTGATAGGCAACATTTCTGCCGACCCTATTATGTCCTCACTGGTAAGCTTTATTTGGGAGTTGAGATCAATATTAATGATTTCAGGAACAGTATCTCCGGTGCGATATTTCTTTCCAGGAATATCAACCATTATTCCAATTGGCTGATTTAGGTCTTTAGATACAGTTCTTACAAGGCTTGCTGATTGTTTGTGGTCTTCAATACTGCCATGAGATAAATTTAGTCGTGCAACGCTCATTCCATTTCCCACAAGGGCTTTTATTTGGGCTAAGGAATTTGTTGAAGGGCCTAAAGTGCAGACTATTTTAGTTTTAGTCTTTTCTCTATGTTGTGATTGTTTCACTTAAAATCAATCCTATATAACTACTAGGCTACTACAGCCTTGATATACTCGACTAGACACGTTTGTAGACGCAACCGATACAATGTGCGATATTTTCAATATATATTAGAATATTTAATATGAATGATATGCAATCAATATTTGACCTACAAATAGCCGACTTACAAATTGGTGATCTTCAAGCTGCCCTTGCAGTTATTTCGGAGAAGTTAAAATCCGATGGTGATTTGGCTATGATTAATAATAGATTAGAAAAAATAAACACAGCTTTAGGAATAAAAGAATCTGACAAGAAATCGAAAGAACGTGTGATTAGTGATTTGGTAAACAAGATAGAAGAGTTAAAGGGACTTCTATACGGTGGAGTCATTACGAGTCAGAAAGAATTGCAAGCTCTGGACGAACAAAAAGATTATACTTTTGGCGAACTAACTTCTAGGGAAGATGACTTGCTTGAAGTTATGATAGAAATTGAAAAATTTATTGATTCTAGAGATAAACATCGTTCCGCTGCAGATAAACTTATAGAAAAGAAATCTTCGGAGTTAATTCATTTGTCAGTGAAGCAAAAAGAGTTGACTTTGGCCTTAGATAAACAGAAGTTAGAACGAGAAGCTTTAGCTCGAAAGATTTCTGGCGATGTGATAGCGCTTTACGAAAAATTGAAAAAAAACAAAGCAGGACATGCTGTATCTAAGTTAGAAGGTCATCTTTGTGGTGTTTGTAGAGTAGAGCTTCCTGTGAAGGAACTACTGGATGCTAAGTCAGGAATTAGGCTGGTTCAGTGTAATAGCTGCAGAAGAATAATATATGTGAGTTAATTTTTATTTGATTGTTAAATTTAGGAAAGACATTCAGTGAGAGCAGTAGGTTACTTTAGAAAACAAAAAACTACAGAATGGTCTAATATTGATAATTCTTATGAACTAGAATTTTCTGAATATTGTGAAATCAATTATCATCAAAATATGGGATTTTATATTGATGAATTTGGATCTAAAAATCAATATAAAAAATTATTGACATTTTTAAACGATTCTAACTCAGAATACTTGATTCTAATACCTGAAGCTCGGCACCTAGGAACAGATTTAGAGAAATTAATACGTTCATTATTAGAAATCAGTTATTCTGGTTCTAAGTCTCTATGTATGAGCGAAACTATTTCAGATCCAGTACAAAACGGATTCCAAACCTTAGGTATTAAAGGGGTGTCTAAAACCCGTAGCGATCGCGTCAAAGAATCCATGAGGGTTAAAGCAGCTCAAGGAAAGCCATTAGGACGACCACCGTATGGATATAAGATAAATGATGATGGGGATTTGGTTATCGTACCAGAACAAGCCACAGTGGTTGAGTTGATCTATAGGTTATATACCCGAGATCAAATAGGATTCCGATTAATTGCACAGCATCTAAATGACCGTGAGATAACTACCCGAAAAGGTAAACCATGGAACGTTGTCACCGTGCGAAATATATTACGTAACATAGCATACACTGGTACATACAGTAGATTTGGACTTAGAAAATCTAAAGTGCATGAAGCAACAATTCAACCGAAAACATTCAAAGAAGCACAAGATATAACCATGTCTCGAAGACCAATCGGCCGAGTGTCCAAATCAGAGCCATTTCTATTGTCTGGCCTAGCTTACTGCGCCAATTGTGGAAATAAAATGATGGGTGTTACCAGGAAACAAAAATGGACGCGTAAAGATAATCGCAGGTCATTTGGAACGTATCGTTACTATCAGTGTCAATCTAGGCAGAATCAAGGAACGTGTAGTTATGTTACTTGGCGGGCTTCAATGCTGGAATCAACGGTTATAGGCAGGCTATTTGAACAGGTGAGTGATTCTTACCGAGATGTTGAAATTCAATCTGTGGTTGTCAATGAAAAAGAACAACGTGTTAAAGAAATGAACAATGACCGTGTCAAGACAGCTGAACGTAGGTTAATGTCTGGTTTAAGAAGGGTTGCAAATGCTGAAATACCTTTAGACTTGATGACAGAATATGTAGAAAACCTTGATACCGCAAGAAGACTATCTAATAGGTCACGGCATAAGAAATCTGGGAAAGTATTCAATAAAATGACTGAAATTGAATCATTGAAATATGAAGACAAAAGAGTGCTTCTACAGGAAAATATCAAAGGCATTACTGTTCACAAAGAAAGAGTAGAAGTTTCCTTTTGATTTCTCTATTAGTGATAAATACTTGAATACTCTGTTAAAATTTTACATGGAAGCAAGATGGCTGGGTGGTTGCTCTTCTTTATAAGGGGAGAGGAAAGTCCGAGCTTCATTCGAGCTGAATGCCCGTTAATGGCGGGGCGGGGCGACTCGACGGAAAGTGCCACAGAAACATACCGTCTCTTAATGAATTATTTATAAAGAGATAAGGGTGAAATGGTGAGGTAAGAGCTCACCGCCTTGATGGTAACATCAAGGGCAGGGTAAACCCCATTCGAAGCAAGGCCAAGCAGAGGACCTGAATTAATTCAGGTAAAAGAGAGCTCGAACTCTACTCGGGTCGGCCGCATGACCTAGTTGGCAACATCTAGGCTAGATAGATAATCACCACTTGTCATTGATGGAGGAAGAAGTCTATGGATGTAAACTTACATTAATAACTTGTACAGAACTCGGCTTACAGGCTGTCTTGCGACCTTTTATCAATTAGTTAACCAAAATATTAAGTTGTTAACTGAAAAAACTTGATAAACTAATTTCAGTTATTTAACTTGAAGTCATGTAATTGGCTTTAAAGTGTAGGAGCGTAGCTCAGTCTGGTAGAGCAATGGTCTCCAAAACCATCGGCCGCGGGTTCGAATCCTGCCGCTCCTGCCAATAATTATAAATAACTGAAACTGATTTCAGATATAAGTGAATCAATATGCAATTAAAAGGTAAGGTCGCAATTGTAACTGGGGCTGGCCAGGGTATTGGTAAAGCGATCGCTCTTGATTTAGCATCAAATGGCGCTGTAGTACTTGTTGTAGATTTGGATTATAAATTAGCGCAAGAGACTTGCGCATTAATAGGAAATAGTAGCGACTCTTTACAGGTTGATATTGCTAACCTGGATGATGTTCAGAAAATGCTTGATATTTGCGTCCAAAAATTCGGCCAAATAGATATTTTAGTTAATAATGCCGGAGTAACACGATTTGTGGATATCATGGGTGTCACCTTGGAGGATTGGGATTTAATGCATTCTGTAAATGCGCGAGGAACATTTTTTGCTATGCAGTTTGCAGCTAAGCGGATGATAGATGGAAAAGTTAAAGGGAATATCATCAATATAGCTTCTATAGCCGGTAAAGGATACTCGGGGAGTTCCAACGCAGCCTATGCAGCAAGTAAGGGAGCAGTAATTGCTATGACTACTATTGCCGCACAGCAGTTGGGTCGATACGGGATACGTGTAAATGTGGTTTGCCCCGGCACAACACAAACAGCTCTTTTAGACAGAATTGTCGACTCTATTGCTGAATCCCAAGGGGTTAAACCGGAGATAGTGAGTAATTCACGGTCCAGTATTATTCCTACTGGCAGAAATTCTACGCCTGAAGACATTGCTTATATGGTTACGTTCTTAGCTGGCCCTGGGGCCTTAAATATCACTGGACAAGCCATAAATGTTGATGGCGGGTTAATGACGCATTGAATCGATCTGTTCCTTAATTATATTGTTGGTCCTTGAAAAGCTTCAAAGCTTTTTTCTAATTCGAGAGCAACAGCAATGACCTTGTCTTCACACCAAGGTTTAGATATTATTTGAATCCCAACTGGTAAGCCTTCTTTTGATGTGCCTCCTCTCATGACTAAAGCCGGCCATCCTGCCAGGTTATAAGCGTGACTATAGCTACCGTTCTCAGGAAATCCATCATAACCGTGTCCATGTAAAGGTGCTACAACTGGTGCAGCAGGACCAATCATGACGTCTGTGTTTGTGTGTTCCATGAATTGGAGTAACTGGCTTCGGTATTCTTCAAGTTCAATAAGTGTGTTTAAAAAGTCTGGTAAGTATGCTGGTTTTTCAGACATCATTTTTATCCTAGATAAAAGGTTCGGGTCCATTGTATTCGAGCCAGCGTTTTTCAAAATAGCCCTTGCTGTTTCCCCAGCATCTGCTCCCATTATTTGAGAGTGCAACGAAGCGGACATTTTAAGAGCTTCCGGTGCCTTTTGCTCGATAGACCTCACTTTTGCTTCTAGTATTTTGGCAGCGTTTTTAACAGCATTTTGGATTTCTTCAATTGGTGATGAAAGCCCATTGTTCGTATGGAATGCTATATTGAGATTTGATAATTTAACTTTAGCAGGGTCATTTAAAGGAATAGGTATTACGGTAGGATCTATACCATCAGGTCCACTTAATATCGGGAGGGTTAAGGCGATGTCTTCAACAGAACGAGCCATTGGCCCTACTTGAGTTACTAGACTAAATATACCCGAAAACGCAGGCCAGTGTCCGGTTCTGGGTATTCGTCCCGTAGTTGGTTTCATTCCGACTATACCGCAACAATGAGCGGGCCACCTTATACTTCCTCCAGCATCACTTCCAATTCCAAATGGTGAACCTCTAGCAGCAATTATCGATGCTTCGCCTCCACTACTGCCTCCTGGTATCCTTTCAACATCAAAAGGGTTATTAGTCCTGCCATATACTAAGTTTGAGCTCTCGAATCCCATGCTAATTTCAGGTAAGTTTGTTTTGCCTAATATAATTGCGCCCGCTTGTTTTAACCTTTTTACCGACGTGGCATCTGTATTTGGCACATAATCTTTTCTTCCTAGAGTACCTCCGGTGGAGATCACCCCAGACACTTCAAAGGCATCTTTAATGGTAACTGGCACGCCATGTAATGGAGGTAAAGAGTCGGACTGTTTTGTTAATGAATCCGCTTTACGTGCGGAATTTAACGCTGATTTTTCAGTCAGAACCACTACTGCATTTAATTTAGAATTAACCTTCTTAATTCTGGATATATGAGCTTTAACTACCTCTTCCGACGAGACCATATTACTTCTTATTAATTCGGCAAGTTTAGAGGCGCTACATGTGGTTAAGTCATGCGTATCGTTCATATTTCAAGTCGCCATCCACGTATGTTTGTTGCACTGTTATATTTAAAATGGAATCAGGGTTAACTGTTGTTGGATTGTGGCTAAGTACTACCATGTCTGCCCGTTTACCAACTTCGATCGACCCAACTTCATGGTCTCTGTTAATTGCATATGCAGACCCATTGGTATATTGCCTTAAGGTTTCTTCAGGAGAAATTGCTTGTTCTGGAGCAATAATGTTTCCTGCAGCAGTTTTACGGGTAGCTAAAACAGATATTCCAATCATAGGGTTGAGAGGGGCACAAGGAAAGTCTGAACCCGCAGCAATCTTAGCTCCGGAGTCTACCATTACTCGGTATGGGTCAGCTGGAAGGTCGATACCAAATTCATCAACAACTCCTTGAAACATGTCTCCGATAGAGTGTAGGAATGGAGGTTGCATCGAAAGGACGATTGGCATATTAGCAGCACGCTTTATTTGATCTTCTCTAGGGAAGGACATGTGTTCTACCCTCAATCTCAGCTTATCTGCTCCGGGCACTTCGTTAATTGCTCTTTCGAATGAATTCAGGGTTTGGTCAATTGCTCTGTCTCCAATGCTGTGTATTGCTACTTGAATCCCCTTGCTTGTAGCTGATAGAACCAAGTCATCCACCTCATCTTGGGTGTAATATGTTTCTCCCGCGGGGGTTAGGTGCCCATCAGCATCACAATGGTTCATTCCATACATTGGATAAACTGGATCCATGAAGAGCTTCATGGCGCCGCCTCTTAATCTGTCAGAAACATTGTCTTGATCAAATACCCCTTTTGATGCTTGTTCAGGGATTTGGAAGAACCCATCTCCACCTCGAAGTTGCTGTACAGCAATGGGAAGTTTACCTTTTGAATCAGCTATTCTGTAAACTTCTGCACTGTCATTCATTGTTAGTGCGTCGCCAATGCTGGTTATTCCATAGGCAAGGTGTCGCATAGCATTTTGGTGCACTAAATCAGCGATCCCGTCGTCTCCATACTCCTCCATATGAGCTTGCATGGACATCTTATGTACGGGATCCATGGCTCTTTCCCATAAAAACCCATTAAGTTTCCCGTCTTCACCTTTTTGGATCCAGCCTTTATGAGGATCTGGCGTTTCAGAATCTATTCCAGCAAGTTTCAATGCGGATGAATTCGTATAGCAAGCATGGTAAGAAAAGTCCATTACGCATACTGGATTGTTAGGAGCCACTTCGTCTAGTTCACCCATAGTGATAATGGACTCGCCTGTAATCATCGCATTATATCCAATGCCCCAAATCCATTGACCATTGGGTCTGCTTGATGCGGTCACTGCTATTGCATCCAATACAGATTGTTTGCCTAAGGGTGGCATCCGGCAGTCAATTGAAACTGGCTCGAAAGTGGTCATTGAGAAATGATTATGTGGATCTATAAAACCAGGTGTAATTGTGCGACCATTTAAATGGATTACTTTGGAAGATTCTGTAATAAGATTTCGTATTTCTGCGTTTGAACCAACTGCCATAAATTTACCATTTTTAATAGCTAAAGCTTCCGCTCTTGGCTTTTTATCATCCATTGTTAGGATTTGTCCTTCTAGCATTATCAGATCCATACAAACTCTCCTAAATTTTAAAGTAATTCTCTTAAATCTTTTAATGTAAAACGTCTATATAACGCAACATAATTTTAGATGAGTTTATTTCCGAGGTGTCGTTCAGTCAAGCAGTATATGGCAGGCTTGGTATGTACAGGGCCTCCTATTATAGAAATTGAGGCCATTTGATTGCCCCTCACTCCTTTCTCCACAGAGTGATGTATTATCAAGATGACCTAAAAGCTTGTAATATCTGAAACTGAACCTCTGTTTCAGTTCAATTGGCTAACTTGATTGTCTAATATTAATAATATAGAAACAGGTGACAAAGTACTGCCTACATTACGATTTATGTAACTTGCTAAGGTGAAATTTAAGTGATTGATGGATTCAACTTTACCGTTGATGTGATACGAACAAACCGCGTGAGATCTGTATCCATATATCTTGAGGGCGAGATTGTAAAGATGCGTGTTCCGAAGTCACTTTCTGAGAAACGTATACGTGAATTCATTACTAAGCGTACTCCTTGGATTAAAACTAAGCTCAAAGAAGTGTCAGAGAGACCACTTGTTAAATCTAAAGAGTATGTCAGTGGTGAGATGTTAAGTTACTTAGGAAGAACGTATCGTTTAAAGGTAACTCATGGAAATGAAACTTCTATTAAATTAAAGGGGCGCTTCTTTTCTGCAACCGTACTAAAAGCCGATAAAACAGCTCAGGAGACAATCAGATCAATGTTGATCTCATGGTATCGGCAACATGCAGAAATAGGATTAAGTAAGAAGACAGAATATCTGGCGGAGATTATTGGTGTTCAACCAAACTCAATAACAGTGAAGGATTACAAATCTCGATGGGGCTCATGCTCCAATAGAGGAGATATTACTTACAACTGGAAAGTGATTCTTGCGCCTCAACCCATCATCGATTATGTGGTGGTTCACGAGCTATGTCATATGTTGGAGCCCAACCACTCCAGCCGATATTGGAAGCATGTTGAGAGGTACGCTTCTGATTGGAGAGATTGTCGAAATTGGTTAAAGACAAATTCCCATAGTATGTGCATCTAAATGAGCTAGGCAATAATCCAATTTCTCAAGGAGGAAAAGAAAGAATAATAGTTGGGTTTATTAATATTATTGATAAACAATTAAATAGTTGAAGAAGTATTATTAGAGAAACAAGAGAGCGGTATTAAAAAATCCTAATCTAGGAAATAATTGCAAAAGCCAAGCTTAGAAAACGAGTCTTTTATTGAGTCAACGGCCAATCTTTAAACTCTTCTTTACCGCCACGAATGCTCCAGTCTGAGTCGATTGTTAATTGACTTGTTATTCCGCCACGAACATTAAACTTCATAATTATGCGGATACGTTTTGGCGAGTAAATATTCATTAAATCATCATAGACAGTATTGATGATTCGTTCATACGAAATGTGTGTATTTCTAAATTGGTAAAAATATTGTTTTAGTGACTTTAATTCCACAACGTTTTTATTGGGATAAAATAATATATCAGCTGTTGCAAAGTCTGGTTGTTCCGATGCGCCGATAAACGTTATTTCATGCGCATGAAGTTTAACTTCATATGCATCATCTGTTGGGTTTTTGATGCTTTTTAATATGCTAGAGTCACTCCATGTATCCAATAGTTCACCTCTTTAATTAAACTGAATTATAAATAGCTTAACTTTATAATTCTATCGTATCCTTTTTTGTGGGTTTTGGAGACTTTTAATAGAGCAGATTCTTGAATAATTGGGCTATTGTTTCTTCTCCAATTCTGTATAATTAATCTTGGATGGTATGCGGCTGCATATCATCCACTTATTTAGACGGTTTACCAGCTTCTTGAGGCTCTTTTGGAGAACATAGTTGTTCTCCAAATAATCATTAAGATGCGGGCGTGAGTCAACATTAGTTCCATCATCAATAGTGAGGTGGTGGGTCAAAATCCTTCGCTATCATTTGTTGAACCTTCTGTTCTTCGTCTATGTAGCTATCACTATTAATTTGTAGTTTTTCATCGTGTTTTTCTGACACAGTATCTTCTAGTAAATCCGTAAGGTTATCTCCAAGTTCTTCTTCCCAAAGCTGGATTAGAATTGCTTTTTTGATGAGGTTAAATGTTTCCAGTCGGTTCTCAGGATTAAGTTGTTTATTGACTCCCATAATTTTATTGTCGATATACGCTTTATTTATATCTATTTTCGCAAACGCCTTAGTTATTTCTTCTTCGTTAGTTAATTTAAGAACGTTTTTGACAAAATAATGAGCTACACTGAATCGTTCACCTTTTGCAATCATCTGCTGAAACTTCTGTTCTTCGTCCATGTTTATTCCTCACGTCTTAATAAGTCAGATATGTTCAATTGCCTATGTGGTTGAATTCGTTCACTAACTAATCTGAGTAAATCCCATTCATCTTCTTTAATGATATTTGAGATCATTGTCCAAACACCTTTCTTAGAATTATCAATGAATCCTTTAAGCTTAAGTGATTTAAGTTGGTCATCAACGTAGCTTTCTAAGTTTTCCTCGAACCATACTGGATATATGCTCATCCATGTGGTTCCATTGGGGTATGGCCGTTTCATACGTTCTCTAACTGTAGTAATTATTTCAGTCCTAGTTTTATCTTTAGTAGTTTCATAATATCTAGCTTCATATTCCCAACATCTAAGTATTGCTGCATCCATAATTACAGGTGCAGGGCCAATCTGTTCTTTATAGATCTCTCTTGTTTTATTAGACTTCGGTTTTGCAGCCTTTATTCCTAAAAGGTTAACTATAGCGTCCTGGTAGGTTTCACTCCCAGAAATCTTCATATGCTTGTCTAATGCTGCCTTAGTTTTTGTATCTAATTGAATTGGTATTTGTTTCTTTTCAACCATTTACCTTTACCCACTTAACTTACTGAATAGTAATAATGTTTTCATATTCAAATATTACCATTCCAGTATACATTTGAGGTAATTTGATGGTCTGTTTAATATGTCCTGGCAAACCCTATGCGTGCAATCCGGCGAAGAAAAACAAGCGTGACTTGAATAGAACTAAATTGTTACATAATTAGAAAATTAAGTTTAAATAATGTCTAGTCTGTTTGTGTATATGGGGATAAATGAAACAGTTATAAAAGATACTTCTAAAAAAATAAAATCCTGGTAATTTCAAAACTATTTCTTTAATAATTGGAGTTTAGTTTCAGCCCACAACTCCTAATGATTTCTAGGGTCATCCCCATATTTGTTTGGACCTTTATCGCCTTGCTGAGCAAGATAATAAATTAGTAAAAAGATCACTAGAAACGTTAAAACAGATGTTATACCTATTGCTGTGTCGTAAAGTGACCAGCCGTCTAAATTAGCACGATCAGTCAAGCCAATAAGAATTATTATTACTGTTGCTACTATGGGTACAAGCCACAACAATTGCCAGCATCCAGTTTTATTAATGTCATGAAGTCTTCTTGATCCAATAGAAATCGATGGGATAAGGGTTGCAGCCCAAAAAATTACGAATAATACGCTGGTTAATCCAGAAATTTGATCAATAACACCAGTTATTATCAACCCAGTAACCCAAAAAGCAGCCCACCACCAAAATTCAGCACGGGTAGCTCTACCTTTAAAGACTAAATATTTATTGAATCCCCTCTTTATTGCTTCTGGGAAATTAACCATTGCTAGCATATGCTAGAGTATAAGTTATTTTCCAATAATTATGCTAATCCAGTAGTTGTAGCAAAGTGGGTAGGGCATAGTGATATAGCTCAATAATACGAAGCCTATTACAGAAACAAGAGATATTCTGCTGCACTTACTGTCTGGAATAGCTTCCTAATTCAAGCTGGAAAAAGTTTTAACCATTAGTTTTAACCAAGCTAGGTTTTACCTTTGTTAAGGATTTAGCTACAATATTTAGTCTATTAGCACTTAATGCTAGAT
>QGNM01000006.1 GCA_003228095.2 Chloroflexota bacterium
ACTTTTCATGACCCTTGATCCGGTTACCCGAAAACTTCAATTACCAAATTCAAAACAAATTCTTATAACTGACACAGTCGGATTCATACAAAAGCTGCCTACAACACTTGTGGCGGCATTCAGAGCAACTCTAGAAGAGATAGGTGAAACCTCTGCGATTCTCCACGTTGTGGATATTACTCACCCTAATGCGGCAGAGCACGTCAATGTAGTGACGGAGGTTCTAAAAAACTTAGGTGTCAATCAGAGTAAAAGTATAATAATTCTAAATAAGGCAGATCTGCTTTCATAATCAGCCAGTATTGAAGATATATCTACGTTGGCACCAAAGAGAATTCATAATGATGATGATACACCCGTGAACATCGTGTCTGCTAAAAACGGAACAGGAATATCAGAACTGTTGAACTCCATACAAACAATCTTAGAGGACTAAAATAGTCTCAATCCATGTTGAAGCCGCCACATACATTTATCGCCTGACCTGTTACATTTCTTGAATATTCACTAGCCAGAAAAACAGCGAGGTTTCCTATATCGTCCGGAGTCTGGTCTCGTCCGAGAGGGATTTTTTCAGCTACCAGAGAATCATATATCTCACGAGGTGTCATGTTCGTAAATTCAGGATGATTACTGCCTAGTTGCTCTTCAATAGACATAGCCATGGGAGTCCAAACAAATCCAGGACAAATCGCATTAACATTTATATTAAATTTGGCGTATTCTAGAGCAGACGATTTGGTCAGGCTAATTGTTCCGGCTTTCGAGGCCATATAGGCTGGGTTTGTAGGGGAGCCGATTTTGCCACCCACAGAAGCAACATTAATGATTTTGCCATTAGAATTGCTTTTCATGTGGGGAACCACGGCATTCGTTACAGTTGCCACCGCTTTGAGATTGACTTCGTAAGTGATGTCCCAGTCTTCTGGCGACGAAAAAGCCCGATCAACGAAACCTTGAGCGGCCCATACACCAGCATTGTTAACGAGAATATCGATAGTTTTAAACCTTTTAATAGTTTCTGAAACCATCGATTCGACAGTCTCAACCTTAGTTACGTCTGTTTCAATTGCGTACACCTCATGGCCTTGTCTTTGAAGCTTATCTGCTAATGAATCTGATTCAAGTAGCGATATATCTGCGATTATCACTTTTGCGCCGTGTTTGGCAAACATATCGGTTACACCGGCTCCAATACCACTATTGCCTCCAGTGACGATGGCTACTTTATCTAACAGGTCCATTTTTCACCTCATAGGTACATTCAAAATGCAAACAGCAGTGTGCGTTGTTAATCAAATCATATTTTTTAAGGTTGTGTCGGCCGTTCAGCGCTTTTACTAAGTTTGTCGACTAATGTACGATATTTTTTGGAAAAGTGCCCTTAAAACTCACTGTTTTGATAAAAATGGGGCATTTCCTAAAACGAACTAGCCGTCCTACAGAACTCATTTTGGGCTAACTTCTTGGTTCGCACTATATATATTATGTAAAGTTGGGTGTATTTTCATAAAAGATCCTTGTGTCTGTAGCAAGATGTGATGTGATCATTAAGGAGTCCTGTTGCCTGCATAAACGAATAAACTATTTTAGGTCCAACAAAGTTGAAACCTCTATCCTTGAGTTTTTTACTTAACTGCTCTGAAGTAACGTTGTAAGGTGGTATTTCAGATGACGACTTATATTTATTAACAATCGGCTTGTCTCCAATACTGTCCCAAAGAAACGAATTGAAACTTCCGTAGTCTCGAATAACTTCTATAACAGCTTTGGCGTTTTGTATCGAAGACTCTACTTTCAACCGATTACGAATAATACCTTCATCAGCGAGTAGTCGTTTAATATCATTGTCTTGATATTTCGATATGACATACGGATTGAACCCTGCCATGGATCTATGGTAGTTTGCTCGCTTTTTCAGTACAGTTATCCATTTAAGTCCAGCCTGAGCTCCTTCCAACACTAAAAACTCAAACAATTTTCTATCGTCGTGTAACGGAACTCCCCATTCTTTATCATGATATTCAATATATAGAGGATCTAAACCTACCCACTCGCAACGAAGCATTATTCTTCCTTTAAGAACCTCTCAATATAATTATAAATACAGAAGATATTGTTCCTGTTTAAACAGTGATATTTATCACCTTGGTGTTATTAAGGGTTCTTAATATTTGTATTTGGTTAATGGACGATTCTTCAGTTACATATACTACATTTAATCCCAATTTAGCAATATCGCCTACAAATTCCTTCCTCCCTACCAATACAACTTTCCCATTGTATAGAGCGCTAGCTGCTCCAATAATAATAGGTAGCTTAAATTCATTGATTTGGTCTATTTCGCTAATCGGACCGGCCATAATTATGCCCGACTGACACTCCTTTAGCTCCTTGTTAATTCCCTTAATCATTTGATTTGAATCAAACTCTTTCAAATTTACTACTTGAAACTTGATATTAAACTCGTACAACATGTCCTCTATGACCTTTAATACCTGCATATCACCAAAATGTCCTATAAAAACACTGCCCGTTTTGTAGCTACTAGATTTGTCTTGATATTTCTCTTCCCCATGCTGTTCTTCAATTTTGTGCTTGTTTTGAGATTCTAAAGCCCCTGCAAGGTTAACGTACATCACACCCTTTACTTCAACGATTATCTTCGCATGTAATCCATTCGCTACAATTGTGCCATAGCACTCACTGGATAGTTCCTGGTCGATTTGATGGTCTCTTTCTAGAATATTTTTAGCATAACTTTCTTCTGGTAACTGCTTTCCATCCATTCGTTGGTAGAAATCCCTGAAAACATCTGGCTTAATAGAACATTCGACTAAAGCACGCTGGTATTCCTCAGGATTCTTTGCAGACACAATAGCCCGTCCTAACTCCGTCAATGAGATATTTGGGTCATTATAACCACCATTAGTAATGCCATATCTTGCTGATGAATTTAATTTAATTATAAATCCACTGCTTTTAGGGGTCGTTTCAAGAGCCTTAGCTAATAGAAACCTGTCTATTGCGAATCCAGAGTTGGCATCATGTATTGCCTGCCCTATCGTTTGAGCTTGTTTAAGTTCATGAAACGGGTAACTTCTACGCTTATTTACTTTTTTTATATTGCCTATTTGATAATTTTCCATGACCGATCCAGTTTGATTACACTCTAGTTTTTATGACATACATCTTTGCTCAGCTTACCTATCAACATTTCAAATAGTCAAGGTGTTATCTGCCTTGAATTGCATCCGCATGAAAAGTTTTCTGGTTTAGAGAAAAGTTTTCCACGAGTTCATATAAGACCATCCTAAGTTAGCTTTATTTTAAGATATCGAAGCAACACGAGTCACCTTATATATATCGTGCTAAAATTTTATGTAAGGGTTTATATGAATAAAGGTGTGTCCTTAAATGAATTTTGTTGACTTAATACTTAAAAGAATTGGAGTTGCGCTAAAGCCTGTTTTACTGCTTACGGTCATGCTCGTTTTATTGAGTTGCGGCATAGAGGTAGATAGAGGATCTTCAATAAACGATGTTGAAACTAACAATGAAGTAAATGCTGGGGATGATAATTTAGGATTCACAGAAACCGTATTTCAAGGAGAATCTTTGGAAGCCCCTTCTGATGTTGCAAAGGAGCTTACGATTATATGGGAGGCTTGGGCGATACTTACAAAAGACCATGTTGATCGTGCTGAACTAGACCCAAGGGCCATGTCAGAGGCTGCCATTCGCGGCATGCTTATAGCTCTCGGAGATCCTCATACTAATTATGTCCCTCCTGAAGCTTTTGCTATTGACTCTAATGATATTTTCCAAGGAGAGTTTGAGGGCATTGGAGCTCATGTTTCTATGAATCGTAGTGGGGTTTTAATAATTGTAGCTCCCATTCAGGGTAGTCCAGCAGAAAAGGCAGGGATACGACCTGGAGACCAAATACTAGGAGTGGATGGTATGTCCTTAGATGGTTATACCGTATTACAAGCTGTAAGTCTTATTAGGGGACCAAAGGGCAGTACAGTAAAGTTGCTAGTAAAACATTTAGGCGCAATTGATGCAATAGAAATTGAAGTTATTAGAGGAACCATACCTTTAGTCAGCGTATTGGTAAGAAGCCTTCCTGAGGATTCAGTGGCACATTTACGCATAACTAACTTTCATGACAACACAGCTAATGAGCTTACTCTTGCTTTAGATAAAGCTATTAAGAATGGTGCAAGCGGGTTGATCATTGACGTCAGAGATAACCCAGGAGGGACATTACAATCAGTTATAGATATAACAAGCAAATTCTTAAATAAAGATTTGTTAATTGCATACCAGATTGATGCTTCTCAGAGGAGAACGGATTGGAAGGTTAAAGACGGCGGAAAATATGTAGACATCCCTTTAGTTGTATTAAGTAACTCGTTTAGCGCAAGCGCATCGGAGGTTCTGATTGGAGCATTCCAGGATAATAATAGAGCTACAATCATTGGTGATGTATCATTTGGTAAAGGAAGTGTAAATATGCTAAGACCCTTAAGTAATGGTGGGGGTATGTTTGTAACTACTTCACGATGGTTTACACCTAAAGGAAAGATGATACAAGGTGTTGGCATTGAACCTGACATACACATAACTGCTACAGATCCTACTGATGCCGACGTATTGCAATTAGAGGCAGCGCTTAAAGAAATACAGCAACTCATAGAGGAAAGGGTATCGATTAACACAATTACTAAGATTTAATTGGGTGTATCTCCTCGACATTAATACATGAAAAATCATAACGTATCGATAAACAGAAAGGCTCGATATAACTATGAAATAATAGACACATATGAAGCTGGCCTCGTTTTAATGGGCACAGAAATTAAATCTATTAGGTCAGGAAATGCTAATTTAGCTGACTCATATGCTCATCCTGATAACGGCGAATTATGGTTACGTAATTTGCACATATCCCGATATGCTGCTGCTGCAAGCTCTAACCACAACCCTACCCGATCCAGAAAGCTTCTATTGCGCCGCAGTCAAATAATCGAACTAACTCATAATATTGGAGCGAGAGGACTTACTGTAGTTCCGTTAAAACTCTACCTAAAAAACGGGTTAGCTAAGGTTGAACTTGGTCTTGCTCGAGGTAAAAAACGTTATGACAAAAGGCAGACAATAATTGAAAGAGATAGAAAGAGGGAAGCAGATCGGGCGATAAAAAACCGAAGGGTATAAATTCAAACTAGAAACAATTAAGTTTTACTAGTTTGAATTTATTCCTATACTTATAAACGTAAAGTTTAGCTGACTCTCTTTACTTCAATTGATTCCCCAGGCGCCAATGCAACTCTTCTTACATTAATCCCTAGTTTAAGCAACCAGTAACCTAACGTAGCCTTACTAACTCCAAACTGTTCCGCTGTCGCTGTTAAACCTTGCTCAGTTACCAGTTCAGGTAGCATTTTCTCTAACGGGCGCTGGAACCTTTCCTCAACCGCAACCATTTTCTTTGTTTTTCTATTCACCTTTGACTCCTCCTCACAAGAAATATTCTTGGTGTAATAGAAACATGCTAACTATCGATCGATACAGTGTCAATATATTATCCAAGTCTTTTCTGATTCTTTTCTAATATGTTTCAGAACTTTTCAGCAAGGCTTTTACTAAGCACAATATTATAAATGTTTAAAATTATGCCCATATCTAATACACCTCAATATACTTTATTTACACGCGAAATTTACGTGTCACAATATCTCAATTTACTTTCAGTCATTTATTATATTGAATATGAATTCTTTTTTTTGTAGTCAAAGCACGAAGTTATCACTCCCTTGAGCATAACGAGGGTAACGTTAATGCTTAAACAACGCTTAAAACGCTTAGTAGCCTGCCAGGTCACTAGTGATGGATCCTGGCTCTTCTCTGCAGCTTTAGCATTTTATTTATTTATAAGAATAACCAAAACTAAATCCGTAGATTTAAGGGCCATAATAGCTGTTGCAGGTGCTTCAATAGCTATTTCCAACCATTTAAGGTAAAAAACACAACAGTATTTCACTACCCTATCCGATGTTAGCCAAGTTAAAATTAAAAACCTAAACAGCTATAAATTTGGTAAAATGGCCCTGTACAAGGTGCATACAGCTAAAAGTATAGTAAAGGATTGCTAATTTGTAGGCATTTTGATATTAAGTCAAAGTGTACAGCGATAGCTCACCTTAAATAATGCCCCAGTAGCTCAGTCGGATAGAGCAACTGCCTTCTAAGCAGTGGGTCGCGGGTTCAATTCCTGCCTGGGGCACCATCAACTAATTTATAGCACTTAAATTTAATATGTAGCTATATTTAATCCATGGCTACCAAACTTACACGCTAAGTTTACTCGTCTAAACAGACTATAGTCACTTATTTATAACATATTTGTTACTGAATTAGTTTGATCCCATTTATTTAAAAGATTAATGTATTAAAAAGAATGTGATTTCATTTCTGTTAGATTTTTTGTGTGTTTTTCGGTGATATAGTGTGGTAATTAGTAATTGAACACAGAAGGGGTGTTAATGCCAAACAGATTGTCTTTAGAAACTAGTCCATACTTATTACAACACAAAGATAACCCTGTCGACTGGTTCCCTTGGGGGGACGAAGCACTGACAAGCGCAAAAGTACTTAATAAACCAATCTTATTAAGTATCGGTTATTCTGCTTGTCACTGGTGCCACGTGATGGAACGAGAATCCTTCGAAAACCCGGGTATTGCAGTTTTGATGAATGAAAACTTTATCAACATAAAAGTTGATCGAGAAGAAAGACCAGACTTGGACTCTATCTATATGAGTGCGGTGCAAAGTATTACTGGTCGGGGCGGATGGCCATTAACTGTATTTTTAACTCCTGAGGGTAAGCCTTTTCACGGCGGTACATACTTCCCTCCTGTTGACAGGCAAGGGATGCCCGGGTTTCCAAATGTATTAGAAGCAGTATCAAACGCATATAAAAACCAACGAGAACAAATCGAATCAGCATCAGATCGTCTTATAGCTCACATCAAGGTATTTAGTAAGTTACCTGACTCAGAAACAGAAATATCAGACAATACAGTCATTCAGGCACTTACTGATATCAAATCGCAAGTAGATTTGGTTAATGGAGGGCTAATAGGTGCTCCTAAGTTCCCTCAACCGATGACGTACGAATTTCTACTTAAGCACTTCAGCAGAACAAATACTAATGAATCTTTAGATATAGTCACAAAAACTCTAGATAAAATGGCATATGGGGGGATATACGACCATCTAGGCGGCGGTTTTCATAGATATTCCACAGATGAGGTTTGGTTGGTGCCCCATTTTGAAAAAATGCTTTATGACAATGCCTTGCTAGTCAGATTGTACCTACATGCTTATCAAGTTACAGGAAAAGACCTATACAAAAACGTAGTTGAAGAGACGCTAGACTATGTCAAGAGAGAGATGACTTCTATCGAAGGTGCATTCTTCTCTGCACAAGATGCAGACAGCGACGGCATAGAAGGACAATACTTTGTATGGACTGTAGATGAAATAAATGCTGTCTTAGAACCAGAACTTGCCAAAGCGGTTATAAAACACTACGGAGTAACCAAAAAAGGCAATTTCGAAGGCAACTCTATATTGAATCTTGTGTCTGAAGAATATAACGAGCCTAAATATCAAGTAATCAAAGACATTCTAAACCAGGCTCGGGAACCATTGATGAAACACCGAAGTGAACGAGTAAGCCCTGAAACCGATAGTAAAATCCTCACTGCATGGAATGGTTTAATGATAAGTGCATTTGCCGAAGCCTCTGTAATTCTTAATAGCAAAGAATATGGTGATATAGCTAAGAAAGCTGCTGAATTCATATTAAATAATTTAATGCATGGAAATAGATTGTTACGAACATATAAAGATGGTCAATCTAAACTTAATGGCTACCTTGAAGACTACGCTTTTTTTGTTGAAGGATTGTTATCTTTGCACGAAACCACATTGAACCCTATTTGGCTAAAACAAGCTATAAATCTTTCCGAATCGATGATTGATTTATTTTGGGATAATAAAACGAAACAGTTTTTTGACACTAGCCTAGACCATGAAAAGTTAGTTGTCCGACCTAGAGACATTGCAGACAATGCAATTCCTTCGGGAGCGTCCGTTGCCTGTAAGGTGCTCTTAAAAATAGCTGTGTATCTAGATGATGATCGAATCAGAGATATCACTCGACTCTCTATAAAATCTGCTACGACATTAATGACTAAAGCGCCAATTGCTGCAGGAGAGTGGTTAAATTGTGTTGAATTTTATATCGACACACCAAAAGAAATTGTTATAACCGGGGATTTTAATGATAAAAACACCACAAATCTATTGTCTGAAATTTACCGTAACTTTATTCCAAATAAAGTAATATTGGGCATTAACTCAGAAACGATTCTTGACGATTTACCACTAGCTGATTCAAAAGATATGTTGAACGAAAAACCAACAGCATACATATGTAAAAACTATACCTGTGGCCTACCAGTCAACAAGCCTAGTGATTTATCTAAACAATTAACTAATCAGTAGTTTTCTTGCCATCACGACCATCCCATCTCGCCAATATAGTATTCTTTACAGAAATTAAAATTAACTTAATGTCTAAGACAACCGTCATCGTTTCTATGTATTGTATATCTAATCGAAGCTTTAAATTATTTTCATCTTCTTTATTATAAACTTGAGATAACCCGGTCAACCCAGGTGCAACTTTTAAGCGATCGTCGAAGTTTTTAATTTCTTTCTCCAAAATCTCTTGCTCACGACATGGGAGTGCCCTAGGCCCTACTAAACTCATATCTCCTAGCCAGATAGATAACACTCCTGGCAACTCATCCATAGCTGTTTTTCTGAGAAATTTCCCAATCGGAGTGATCCTAGGGTCATTTGACGTGGTCCATACTAAACCAATATTTTCAGCATTTGGGACCATTGTTCTAAACTTCCTATACAAAAAAGGTTTATTATATTTACCGGCACGATATTGCGAATAAAATACTGGGCCACCATCACCAATTTTTATTAACAAAGGAATAACAGTCCAAAGCAATAACCATAACGGAGCCATTACAAGGTGACTGGTAATTAATACCACTAAATCAAATGTTCTTTTATATGGGACTCTAATTGTTTTCATGTCGAACAACTATGTTTGTAAATTTTCTGATTTCCGTAGCCCTGCCAAACATCTCTGACGCTTTCTTGGCTGCAATTGACATTTTATTAAGAGAATCACTTTCCTTTAACTCAATAATCTGCTTCGCCATTACTGATATATCTTCTGTATCCGTAGCTAAACCACACTGATTCTCAGTTATGATTTTTGTCACGTCACTTGACGCAGGAACATTAGCGAAAATTGGTTTTGCGGCTCTAAGTATAGAATACAATTTACTTGGTAACACCAAGCCTTCTAAACCCATTTTAATGGAGATCAGATGCAAATCAGCCGCTGAATAAACATGACTCAATTCATTATATGGATAAAAATCAAGGAATTTTATGTTTTCTAAATTTTTCGCGTAATCCATTAACTCGGCTTTCATAGCGCCCTTTCCAATAAATACTAGCCCTATAGATCGATCATCTAACTTTCTAAAAGTGTCGATTATTAGTTTAAAATTGCCTACATATCCTAAATTTCCTGCATGAATTGCAACGAAATCATAATTTCCACGTATTGCTTTAATTATGCTTGTTCCGTCGGTTGTAGGAATCGGAAATTCCACAGAGCCAGACCTAACTACATGGATTTTACTTGGATCAATTCCTTTTGACGTAACCAGTATATCTTTCATATCTTCGCCTATAACGATGATTGAATCACAATATTTCAATAATCGTATATTGCAGTAATTCCAGATTTGTACCAGCAATTTAGGCAGAGGGAGTCCCGCAGCATGAGCAAGGTCAGGGTGAAGATCTTGGATGAAGTAAATGAAAGAAGCGCGTCGGAAAAAACTAATGACCGCTCCTACAAACCCGGCAATTGGTGGATCGGTCATTGAAATCACTACATCTGGTCGAGGACTCAAAAAAAGTCCTTTTATAAGAGTTAATACTAGATAAGAAAGATAATTTAAAATTCGTCCTAGTAAAAAGGTTCTTTCGTAACTTGTTGACCCTACCCTATACACTCGGGCATGATCTGCAAAATCAGATTCGGTCAGATTAATCTCAGGATTGTATGAAGGTCGTCCAGCAATTACAATCGGATTGCATACCGTGCTCAGTGCAATGACTATTTCTTTCAAAATCACTGCTGTAGCGCTAGTATCAGGTGGATAATATTGATTTACTAATAATACATTCATTTAATTAATGGAATGAACCTTATTTCCTTCTCACAAAATATGAGCCAATAGCTAACGTATCCATCTTTGTCCTCATAAAACTAGCTATAGCCTCTTTCGGAGTATTCACTATTGGTTCATTATCGTTAAAAGAAGTGTTTACAATTACAGGAATACCAGTCAAGTCGTAAAATCTCCTTATGAGTTTGTAATATTTCCTATTATTAGAAGCGTTTACCGTCTGGAGGCGAGCAGACCCATCTACATGTGTTGGTGCAGGGATATCACGTACTTTGTTTGGATTAACTTGATATGTCATTTGCATAAAAGGTGACTGATAGTCTTGTTCAAACCACTGGCCAGTAAACTCTTCCAGAATTGAAGGCGCAAATGGCCTAAATTCCTCTCTGTGTTTTATTCGCGAATTGAGAATATTTTTCATGTCAGCCCTACGCGGGTCAGCCACAATACTCCGGTTACCAAGCGCTCTTGGTCCCCACTCTGACCTGCCTTGGTACCATCCAACTATGTCTCCTTCCGAGATTCTTTCTGCCACAGATTTTGCCAGCATATCTTCGTCCATCTCTAAATAATCTAGACCTGATGAAATTAGTGTGTCTTTAATCAAGTCTTCGGAGTATTCAGGCCCCCAATATGCATGATCCATAACAAAATCATTTCGTTCATTACCCAAAACCTGATGATACAGGTATGCAGCTCCACCTATTGATAATCCTGCATCCCCTGCTGCCGGTTGAATATATATGTTTTCAAATGGTGTTTGGCTTAGTATTTTGCCATTAACAACACAATTAAATGCAACTCCGCCTGCATAACATAAATTACTAGACCCAGTTCTCTCATAAAGTTTATTAGCAATATCAATTATTATTTCTTCCAATCTAAATTGCATGCTGGCAGCTATATCATAATGGTGAGGTTTTAAAGGTTCATTTGAAAGTCGCGCTGGGCCTAAATCTCTTTCTAAGGCGTTACTAAACAGTTTAGGCATTACTGGCTTACCAGCACGCCAAGTTATATCAGGTCCAGATCTATGATGATTAAAATATTCTAACTCTAAGTTATAATCCAACTCATTGGCGTGCCTAACTATTCTTCTGAACGTATCCATATATTTAGGCTTACCATAAGGAGCCAAGCCCATAACTTTATATTCATCTCCATAATTATTAAAACCTAAATATTGACAGATTGCTGAATAATAAAGTCCTAATGAATGAGGGAAAAAAGTTCTACCCTCTATTTTCAGTTTATTGCCTGAACCTTTACCCCAAACCATACTGGAAAAGTCACCTAACCCATCAAGGGTTAAAATTGCTGAGTCTAAATGAGGTGAGCAATAAAATGCACTGGCTGCGTGAGCTATATGATGTTCAACAAAATTGAACTTGGCTTTAATATCATCTTTAGATACGCCACAAGCAATCGCAAGTTCTTCATTTACAGAACTAAATTTTTGCCACACATTCGCTCGTCTCAGTGCAAAACCAGGGGTTTTAATAGCCCAAAACAATTTTCGAAATAACTGAGCAGATCTTTTACGTGGAATGGCAACATATGAGACATCTTGAATGTTAATACCAGCTTGTTTCAAGCAGTACCTCACTGCATGTGAAGGGAATCCTGCAGTGTGCTTGATTCTAGTAAATCTCTCCTCTTCAACAGCAGCTATCAATTTACCATTAAATAATATTGCTGCAGAAGCATCTGCATGATATGCGTTAATTCCTAAAATATACAAAATATAAAACCGTTCAATTTACAATTTCCTCGTACATCCTTAACGTTTGTCTTGCAGCCATATCCCATGACAACAATTCTACAGCTTTTTTACCCTTTATTCCGACTTCTAGTTTAAATTTTTTTTTGGATAATAGTTCGCTCATAGGCTTTACCAATGATCTTTCTGAGAAATCCACTACTATGCCTGTATCTCCTTCAAAGTGTTCAGTTATACCGCATGTCTCAGTTGCTATAACAGGTAAGCCTGTAGTCATTGCTTCTGCGGCCGCAATGCCAAAATTCTCGTTTATTGATGGTAGTACGAATATGTCTCCATCATGGAAAAGGCATGCTTTATCGATTCCAAACAAAGGACCAGTCCAAACAACACAATCCTGTATTCCTAGTGAACAAATTAATAATTTTAGTTTATTAAAATATGTGTGATCATCAATGGGTCCAGCTAATATAAGTATGACATCAGGCTTAGATAAAAGATGGAACTCTCGTATAAGCTTTTCTAGGTTTTTAACTGGGGCTATCCTCCCCAAAAAGATGATCTTTTGGGAACTTGATTTCATTTTATGTTTAACTCTAAACGATCTAATTTCATCAATTTTTGGGCGACTGATTGGGTCTACACCATTGTGCCTAATAATAATCTTTGAAGGGTTGTATCCAGCGAGCTCTAAATGCTCAGCTTCCATGCTAGAAGTGACTACATATTTAGTGGCGTTTTTTAATAAAGTTTTCCCAAAAAGTTCCATGTAACCCCGTTTCAATAAAAATCCGCGCCCGAATGGGGAGAACATTCCCATGGTTTCTAATACGTAAGGTTTTCGCATACTTAAACATACTTTTGAAGCAACGGGACCTAACAGATCATACAAGCCATGTATGTGGACTAAATCCACCTCAGTTACTCTTTTAACTAAATGATTCTTGGCTGAAAAGTTCAACGTTAAGCTTCTATAACGCGCAATGCTTTTTAAATAAGTTACCCTAAGGTTATTAATATCCATACTTTCAGGATAATTGCTATCATAAGTTGCCGCTGTAATTTCCGGTTCATGATTTAACTTAAGCATAGATTGAGTTAAATTTAAGACATGTGAAGTCCTACCTTGGACATCATGCAATCCAAAAGTTTGAACTATGTGTAAAGATTTATTCATTTATTGGATTCTAGCTTTACCACTAATTGATCAATTAATTCATCAATTTTCTCGAACCTAGATTCCCAAGAATGATTACTAGCTTCTTCAATTCGATTATTAAGAGCTGTTTTAGATTTATTTGCAAGTGCTTTATCCAGCGATTCAACGTATTGGTCGGGCCGTGAAAACAAAGTCACGAGGTGATCAAACCGATCTAAATCAGGCAATCTTGTAGCCACTATAGGCGTTCCAGAAGCCAAGTATTCATAAAATTTAACGGGGCTCGCTCTTAAAGTTACATCATGAATTATGAAAGGTATTGTGGCGACATCAAAACCTTTTAAGTAGTTAGGTATCGAACCATATGATTTTGGGCCCAGCATATGAATATTTGGAATGTCATGTATTAATGAAATGTCAGTGGTTATTGGGCCTATGAAAACGAAATTGTATCCCGGTTTTTCCCGGGCTGCATTTGCAATCATTTCAAAATCTAACCATTCAAAAATTGTACCCACGTATCCGATCACTGGTCCAGAGAAATCTTTGATCTCAGCTGGCACTTCAGTAGCATCTTCCAATGAAGATTTGAAATGATCAATATCTGCCCCATTAGTAATAGTATAAGTTTGCGGATTCATTGGCGCCTTGATCTCGGTTAGTTCTTCTGCAGTGCAAATAATTAAATCAGCTCTTGCTATAAGTTTTTTTTCTAGATCTTTAAATGATGAAGGGAAATTAGGCTGGCTTGAATAGTCATCACTACAATGATAAACAACCAACTTTGGATTCAGTCTCTCAATAATAGGCAAGGCAGTAGCAGTACCGACTATCACAACTGGGCTATCTAGTTTCAGGCTCTCACATAGGCTATTAATTAATCTCCTCGGTATAAACTGATTAATGGCCAACGTTAAACTGTTTGCCAAGAATGAAACCCCTGATCTATACGGGAATACCGATGGGAAACAATGAATCCATAAGTTATTTTCAACTTTATTTGGACCAAAGATAAATCTTGTTAAAAGCCTTAATGCTTCTTTCATTCTTGTTATGAACGAGAATAAATGAAACTGGCTCTCTACATATAAAACCGAATGCCCTAAGTTCGCCCAATATTTAGCTAGGTGATGTTTGCTAACCTGAGATGCTCCATCCCAAGTAGGGCCATATAGTATTAAATATGAGTGTTTATTTCTTTCTGAAATCACTGATTCTTGGTTCACTTATCGTCTATTATTTCAAACACTGAAAACTCCGCGACCTCTGTATTGCCGAAAGTTCTACTTTTAACAACATCTTCATCTCCAACATAGATCTTTTTCAAATTACCTTCTTTTTCTAATAATGCCATTAAAATGTATGGCCTTGCTTCAAACTCCACTCGCGTATTAACAGGTTTTTCTAAGTTATCTTGTAAAACGTTTAAATCGTCTATTAGATATCTTTCACCATACGAGTCATTAGCAAAGTCAATAAACTGGGGAGATACACCTACCCTACCCTGCAAGAGAATGTGAGTGACTCCCAACTCACTGAGCTTTTCGAACAATTCTCCTGAATTAGTCATTAAATGATACTGCAATTCACCTTGATATGCAGGTGATCCTAAGCTCCATGGATGATCCAAGTAATACCATCCAGACAGTCCCATTATCAGTGTATTAGTGCTTGAATTAAGATTGTTGTTAATCCAGTTAACAGACTCAATATTGCTAACTTTACTCTCTATAAACTGATTTCGTGATTCTGCACCAAAAACCACTGGAAAGAAAATTGAATTGAAAGAGATAGATATAACTAATGATCCAATCAATGATGCAGTTAACAGACCCACAACCGGTATATTTAACCAATTTTGCTTTGTATCTAATATCAACTTGATACCAACAGCCGCTAGAAGAGCCAATACCGGGTAAACAATGTGGAAATACCTTGGGCTTTGATATCCGAAGAACCATATCAGGTATATAACAAATATAAAGACCAATATAGGCAGTATATATTTCCAGAACGCAGAATCTTTAATTGATTTGAATAAAAATATTCCTGGTATAAATATAATTAGTATTGGAGTCAGCAGTGACCCTGTTAATGGGCCATGATCTACAGTGAAGAGATGGATCCGGTTGGTCAAATTCCAAGGACCTAAAATAAAGTCTAGAATTGATTTACCAGGCCCACGATGCCAGCTCGAAAACTTCTCATGATGCCATTGCGTCCACATTTCACTATTGAAAATAGGATATCCCAACGGCCAGAACGGATCGCCAGATTCAATAAAATTTCTTATTAGCCATGGCGATAAAATTACTAGCGATGTAAATATAAACATCCCTATCAGTAAAATTTTGTTTTTATCAAAGTATATGCCCCCAACACGCTTAGAAAATAAAATAAACCCCACCCCGGCTGGTATAGCCATAATCGCCCAGATTTTAGTAGAACCAGCTACTCCTATTAAAAGACCACTAATCACAATCCAGCAAAAAGTTTTACCATTGATCGCATTACAAAGGGAATATAGAGCAAGTACTACAAAGAAAACTGCACACATCTCGACCATAGGAGATACGCTTAACTCGATTGACATCGGCAACGAATAAAATATGACAGCAGCCAGGAGGCCAACCTTCCAGTCAATTAATTTCCTTCCCAAGGCGAAAATTGCCAGCGTACTAAGTAATGAGAAAGCAAAGTGTGTCACCGCAGGCGCAATGTCATTAATTAATAAGATTTCAGTAACATAAGTAATGTGCAGGAAACTGGGAACATTCCAAAATAAAATCGGAATGAATTCAAACTCACCTGTACGGGCATAATATTGTGAGGCCGCCAAATGGTGTCTAAGGGCATCAGCCACCGAAGGGGGAGCAAGTGAACCAACAAGATTAAGTACTATTAAAATCATCAGAGGGATGGACAATAAGAACCATGCATTTTTTAAATCGAGTTGACGAAACCGGAAGAAATATCTTTTAACCGTTGATACACCAACAGGAAATTGAATTAAAGTAACGCATGCAACAAATATATATACAATACTGACTGACAACACATTTAACTGACCGAATAACCCAACAAACAGTAATATAAAGTTAACTGTTGCAAATCCAAATGCTATATAAAACAGTCCCCTATCAAAGTCAGGCAGACTCTGAAGCTCTACTTTTTTCAAAACCAGCCTTCCTAAGCCAATTGAGCCGAAAATAAGAGCTACCGTAAATATAAATGCGGCAAACATATCTATAGCCAATTCAGCTCCCAACAAACACTCGTTTTAGACCTGTGAAAATAATGTCTATTAAACCGCTAAATTGAGATAAGAAACCAATAATTACTATAAGAGACCAAATAAGAAAAATGGTGCCTTTCCAAATAGTGGGTGAATTTCTTAAAACCTTATAAGTCACTTTTATGAGATTCCAATGACACTCTTAATGCTGATACCTGTTCAGCTACAGCTCCGATTAGAAAGATTATTATCGCAGAAACAGCCAAAAATACGGCTGAGTTTGGTATATACAAACGATTTTCGTTTAAAAGTGCCAAAACGAATGAAACCACCGCTAATATGAACAAACATATTGAAGTAGGGAAAAAAACTTTCATCGGCTCAAAAAGAATTACCATCTTGCCAATGATGATAAGGAACCGCATTCCATCACGAATAGGGTTTAGTTTACTTTTACCGATTCGTTTCTGAGCTACGATAGGCACAAATTTCACAGTGTAACCAGCTTTTATAAATGCCATTGTGCTCGTAGTTGGGTAAGAAAATCTATTAGGCAGCAGATGCACAAACCCCTTGATTACATCTAGCCGGAAACCTCTGAAGCCTGAGGTTAGATCTTTTATCTTAAATCCTGTTAAATAAGATGCGATTACATCAAATGTTAAATTAGCCAGCCTTCTAGGCCAGAAACCTTTTGATTTAAAATCTCTTGACCCGACTACCAAATCATATTGATCTAAATTAGCAGTCAATTTCAGAATATCTTTAGGATCGTGCTGCATGTCTGCATCCATTAATACAATATATTTACCTTGTGCGTGCCTAATACATGACTTAACTGCAGCTCCATTACCAAGATTGTATGGATGCTTAATCACTTTCAACAAACCGTCCATAATATCAATCATTGACTCAAGTTTTTCTGAAGTACCATCGGTAGACCCATCATCCACTACTAAAATTTGATAATTCGGATATACGTCAACCAAAGCATCCCTAATAGCAGTCAGAACAGATTCAATAGCCTGAATTTCGTTATATACAGGTAATCCTATGATTAAATCAACTGAATTTTTTTTATCTTTAGGCATATGTACATTCGCTCCTAATTAACTAATTTCCTACTGACGGTATAGATATCTTTCATTTATATAGTTTTTCTATATTAAACAGTAGCTAGCTTGTTTGAAATCAGCACTACGGTTTCATATGGGAAAAACGGCACTCCCGATTTCATCCCCTTATACCTCTTGATCATCAACCCGCTATCAAGCAAAGCCTTTTGATAGCGGCGACGTTTACTGTCATCAAATAAAACGATCCCACCAGGTTTTAGTTTGGGTGTGGCTAATTTTAAACACGCAGACCTGCATCTACCATCTATAGCTATTAAGTCAAATTTCTCATCTATTTTGTTAATTGCATTGACATAACTATTGAAGTTCAATCCTTTATAACCTGGTTTTTTAGAAATGTATTCAGAATCGAATATATCCATTTTTTCATCTGGGGGAACAGTTATTAATTCGACATTTCTATAATTAGATATCAATTTTTGTGTTGTCTTTGACCATTCAACATCATGCTCCATGGTATAAACCTTTTTAGAGCGCCTCGCTAACCAAACAGTGCTTGCGCCACTACCCCACTCTAGCACTACTGCTTCCCCTGACAGGTCGTTTAGATAATTATTTATATGATCGACCGCACCAAACGACCACCAGGGTAAATCAAGTTTCACTAAGTCAGCCGCATCAAATATTGAAAATAATGATCGTATATATAGAATCCATCTGAAATCTGAATACCGCTCTAAAACCCAAATGATTCCAATTAAAGTTAATAAATACTTTAATATTTTGATCATCTGTACGTAAGCTGTAACAGAAACCTTGTAAATTATGTCAATTAAATTCTTTGCACCTTCAGGCATCTAACACTTAACTCCTAGTATCGGCTTTAATCAGTATTCTGCCCAAACAATTTAGTCAACTATCATGTCGATATTAACCAGAATTACTGTCTTTTGACATAAGTACTGAGGTCTCATATGTGAAATACGGTAAACACGGAACCATCCCTTTATAACGCTTTAGAGTTAGATCACTGGCTGCTAAAGCTTCTTGGTTTCGATCTCTTTTACTATCATCAAATAAAACGATCCCACCAGGTTTTAGTTTGGAAATCGCCACTTTTAAACATGCTGACTTACAGCGACCATCTATTGCAATTAAATCAAATTGCGCATCTATATCGTTTATTGAATCAACATAATTTTTAAAACTTAATCCCCGATGGCCAGGTTTATTAGAAATATACTCTGCCTCAAACATGTCCACTGTGTTGTCAGGAGGAATAGTTATAAGTTTGACATTTTTATATTTAGTAATTAAATTTTTTGTAGTTTTCGCCCACTCAATATCATGCTCTAGGCTATAGACTTTTGCTGAGCGCTTTGCCAGCCATGCAGTACTTGCACCACTTCCCCACTCAAAAACCACTGCTTTACCGGACAAAGAACTTAGGTGCCTCTCTAAATGATCAATTGCACCAAACGACCACCAAGGCAGATCAAGTTTCACTAAGTCAGCCGCATCAAATATTGAAAATAATGATCGTATATATAGAATCCATCTGAAATGTGAGTACCGCTCTAAAACCCAAATGATTCCAATGAGCGTTAACAAAGATTTGAAAAATCTAACACCAAATACATATAAACTGACAGAATAGCGGTCGATCCCATCAATTATTGCTTTCATTTATTATCTATTCCTTTACCGATTATTTGTTTTTTTACACTCTGCAATGAATTCATCTTAATGAATGATAAGGCAGTAGTAGAAAAAAACAATACAAAAAGTTCTCCTAAAATCCACCAAACCCGGCCTAAAGCCGCCAATGCTACTGCAGCTCCGGTAGGCATCACTTGCTCCATTAATACGACTAACATAGCTTCCCGCACTCCTATTCCACCGGGAGCAAAAACTACCAACAATCCGACAGCCCAAGATAAAGTAAATGCACCCATCACAAATGGCATTTCAGCATATCCGATAGGATAAACAGATTTCGCTAACATAAAAAACCCTACGCCCATAATAATCCACCTGATAGTGTTAAAAATGATTAGCCATATTAACCATTTATATGTAAATCTTGTTGTATCAACGCCTCCAATTTTGTTACCTAGCCACCTAACAGGCATAGGATTAATAAACAGGATCGCTAGTATAAAACCAATTGTTATAGCGGCGATATATAGTCCCCCATAATTGGCTGAGATGTTATCTATAAACGTCGCTACAGACTTACTTCCCGTAACATTCGTTAACGCAACGAGAGTAACTATTCCTGCAGTTACCAGAAGTAAAGAGATCTCAATTATGGTGCTTAAAAATGCCGTTCGCCGTGTAATCCCCTCCGAGGCTGACAACTCTAATCTGGCAACAAAATGAATGCCAAGGCCAGGTATGTATTTCCCCAATTGAGCTTTAGCCCAAATTTGAATTATTTTCAATAAAGAAAACTGATCAGTCATGCTTCTTAAAATTAAAGACCAGCCGTAGGCGAAAAGCATGAAAGTTACAAATAAAATGGGGATTGAACCTACACTCCATCCAACTTTAATGTTCCCGAAATAACCACCCAATTCAGGTAAAGACTCATTTATTTTTAAACCAATAAAAGTCAGCCCGGCAGCAGTAAATAGAATAGTTAAGATAAACTTAACCTCTTTCTTAGACACGAATTGTATTAGTTGTTGCGCCAATTTAATAAGTGTGATCTTTATACCGTCAATTTGAATCAATGATTTGTCCTTTTACATCACAAACCTTAATCTGATCATTTTCGTATATAACGTCCCATTTACTAGAACAAAGATGATGTAGTGATTCTTCCAGCCAAACTGCAGGTTCATAATAAGTCCCGCCTTTAAAGTCAGGCCACAGAACTACGAAGTCAATATTCCTATCCTCTACCCTTGAAACTACATACTGAGGATCTTTCAACCTTTCAGTATTAAGTTCATTCTGGGCGATCAAAAAATACCTCTCATATACAAAGTTTAGGTAGTAACCACGGCCTTCATGTAACAACAACTTGCTGCTAGGCGGCAGGATCTCATTAAGATGAATATACTCTTCGTACCAATAAAATTTTAAATCGTCTTGTACAAGTCGATTTATTAAAAATTCCTGCTCAGTTTTGACACCAAGTGTTTCCAATACTGCATCGTAGTGAAACCGAAAATGAGTTCCTATACCGAAAAGAACCCATGTCAATAACAATAAACCGACAAATGTTTTAAAGGTGAAGCTCAATATACGGGGTAAATTAATATCAAGCCATAGCTTATACATTCCATAACCCCCCGCAACGGTAAGCAATGAAATTATGGGTATCAGCGACCTTAGTCTGGGGAACGAAAAATACCATATGGCGCACGATATCAGTGCTATCAAAACATATTTTCTTAATTGGTCATTTAAACCAGTAACAAACATGGCGGGTATGCTAGCAAGTATGAATGGTCCGTAAACGCCGCTACGAAAATTATGTGGATTAAAAGTTAAATCCCAAGGAGATGAGATTATCCATTGCAAAGAAGTGATTGATCCACCCAGCACCCTTGACTCAGTGCCTGACAAATAAGCTGCAGAAGCCTGAGTAAAATCCTTGGCTCCAAAAACATCGAATAAAAACGGCCATACGGGATTGCCAGTCATGACAAATGCTTTAATTAACCAAGGTAAAACCATAAGAAATGCGATCCCAGCTACTAACATACCTGAAGTTATTGCTCGAAAAGGATCAATCTGTTTATCGCGCAGTCCGTAAATAATAATGCATACAGTAAGTGCGATGGCCCCATAAGCCCCAGTCAGTCGGGACCCAGCAGCAAAGAAACCTGCCAGAAGTCCAATCAATAGCAGCCACCTATCATTTTTAGTATCAAGCCACAGTTTGAGAGCCGTAAAACTCAAAAATAAGAACACTGAATTAGCTAAATCAGGAACAGCTCTTGCAGAAAGCACAACCACGTCACTTGCACAATAAATTATGATTCCTATGGCAAGTGCTACTGTGAAAGGCATAAAGCGTCTGGCAAAATCAATTACCGATAATATAAATATAACCCCCATCGCCCATTGAATGACTTGGCTTGCTGAGTCACTGCCCAGTGACATGCCCCACATTTGAAGCATCATAACCAATTGTGGCTGTTGATGAGAAAAATTGGATGGAATATAAACAAAGCCTTGTTCTTTTAGGTAAGTGGATGCGTTGGCTACCCTGTAAATTAATTCATCCACACCAGTAACTGGAGCTAGGGCCGCAAATAAATTCAGAATTGCTAGTACCGATATAAAAAATATAAGTAGGATATCTAAATGGCTCAGATTATAAAACCAAGACTTTAACTGTTTAAAGCAACCTAAGTTAAAAGGAGAGAGTAGGAACCATGATAGGGATGCGGTAGCACTTAACACGGATCCCGCTAATATTAAGTTTAAAGTGGACAATTGTTGTCCCCATGCGAGACCGAATGGTACAAATGACACAGCTCCTAAACCTACGCCAGTGGCTAGTAAGGTGTGTTGTATCCCGTCCGATGCTCGCAACCGCGTCAGGTGTAAAACAACCAACCCTATCCCGCTTCCTATCAAAAGCAGAGCACCGACGATTAGTAGATTTAGAAAATTCTCCATCGATCTAAAAGCCCGTAATGTATTCAAAGAGATTGGCAATTTGTATTCGCCTATTAATTAGGAGGTCAATAAAAAAATAAATATTGATCAATACGAACCAAACACAAGTAAAACTCAACAATAATGGCTTAGCGTTTATGTCTCTTTTTAATAATAGTTTTCTAATCATCATCGTAACTCGTACAAACATTGGTCGTTACTGCAAATTAACTTCAGTAGAAATTCATTTTGGAAACCTTTACTAGTAAGCCACGCGAATTCATGCCCACGTTCATTAACAACGAAATCATTTATATAAACGTGAGTCACTCCATTTTGTTGCAATAATGCAACAAAATCATTCGCGTTACTCAGGTCATGAGGGGTTTGAGCGAAACTCAATAGAGGTCTATTTAAATAAAAACCATTTGACGCCCCCGGGGATGCAATAACTGATTCTTCGTTTGTTAAGTCATTGGATGCCCGTATTATTTCCCAGCTAGGGTAACGACTAAAGTTTCCAAGGTTTCTTGTGAAGTATTCCCGATCGTCGATTATATTTAAAGACCTCTGCACTGTTTCTATAGATACAAAATTTATATGAGTCCAAGTTGCTGTAGCAACTGACGATGCAAGCAACAGGAGTATGATAATAAAAAATCCTAATCTCGGACTTGAAATAGACAACCTATTTATGACATATCCGACTGTCAAAGACATTAATCCTAAAGCGGGAAGGATATGTCTTGCTCGCTGAACAACGAAAAATGAAATCAACAACACTACTAACCCGTATAAGTTAATGTGCCATATCTTAGTGTCTATATTTCTTAACAAAATGACACACGGCAAAATTGATAAAAATATAGGCCCAATAGATTTGCCATTAGGACCTTCAATCGAATTAGAGTTTCCTAGCATCGACATATCCCATACATATATGAAGAATCCATAAAACCCACTTTCTCCAGCTAAACCTAAGCCTGAAAATCCTAGTGAGCTATCTATAACCACCGAGCGAACAACCCAGACTAAACCTGGCAATGCAAGCACAATGATAGATGAAAAACTAACCAACCATGTTTTTAATGGCACATTTTTATCTGAATATAATCTGTAAACCACTGCTATAGCTAACATAATCGCTGTAAAGGCAGTTGCATGTTTAGTTCCAAATGCAACACCCAAGAAAAAGCCGGTTATAATTAACCACCTCCAATCTCTCTGGTTTCTTCTAGTAAAGTACCATTGAGAAAATGTCATGATAGAAATTATCTCGAAAGCAGCCCATGCAAGATCCACTTTCACAGAAGCTGAAAGAACCGCCACCGATGCCATTGAATACCAAATAAAAACGCCAATTAATGAAATCCTTGAAGTAAATAATTTGGTACCTATTGAATATAATCCTAAAGCAGCCAAAACTCCCATAACCCATACCGTCAAAAGTTGAGCCACAATCTGCCCTTTTAGTGAAAACCCTAGTACCGCTATCAATTGTCCGTTTGCGGGAAACAGGTTGGTATATGCATAAGTTGCAGAAAATACTCTACCTTGCTTAGCAAAATCTCGTGCAACAAGTAGATATCCTGCCAATGAATCTCCATCCAATGTGGGGGCTAATGCAACTAAAAGATACAGAATACTAAGTATCCCGATACCTAGCAAAATCAATTTGTCTAAAACTGATGAAGGGAGTAACTGAGAAACTCGTTGATCTTTGAAAACCGGTTTATGTAATACAAAGCCCAAAATACCCAATATCGACATACAGACCACTGTAAGCCATCCCTGCAGAGTTGAGAAAGATCCTGTAAATCCACAAATCATTTGTATGTAGATTAAGACTCCAACGCCCAGCCCTATCGACAGTACAAAATTAATAACTCGAGATTCAGTGCGCATACTTAAAGTGTTTATAATTAAACGACCGGTAGCCCAAGCAGATACAATTACAGCGAAAGTGATAAATAGATCAAGTATGAACATCTGGAGTCTAAACGCCTTTTAAAATATCCTTAAGTGTTGGCCAGATTTCTTCAAATTTATAGAAAAAATAAAAGGCGAAAATTAAAACGACCCATACTATGCCTAAAAAACTTGAAGTCCAGCTTTCTCTTAACAAGCTAAGGTGCCGCAGTTTCATATTTTTCATTCGCTGAACCGCTTCACTCTTTACGTGCTACAACTAATTGATTTGCCAAAATCATACCTAAACCGAAATATCTGATAATTCTTTCTATAAATATTTCTGCCGGAAATCCAATAGGAGAGAACATGAATTTACGAGATTCCAAAATTTCTAGTTTATTTTGCTCAACCAATTCGCAAATCGTATCAAGAGTAAAAGTATGATGATGCCCAGATTCCTTCAATAACCCTAATTTAGATGCAAGATGCTCCAGTTTGGGATCAGGTGTTGTAATAATCAAAATGCCTCCCTTTCTAACAACACGATTACATTCGGAAACAAATCCCACAGGATCTGGTAAATGTTCTATTACGGCAGTGGCGACTATAGCATCTACAGATTCATTGCCAAACGGCAATGAATTAGCGTCGCCTTGGATTTTCTGTATCTTATTAATGTTAGTTGTCATCAACAAAGATCTATTCATTTCTAATCCAATAAAACAAGTATCCCGCCAAATTTGATTTAGTTTGCCCAGCATCAAAGCATCTGCTGTACCGACATCCAGCACTTTACCAGGCATGCTAGTCAAATATTTAGTGAAAGCTTTTGCTACTTCAGAGGTTCTTCGCTCAAGTCGGTACTTAAGAGCCCTACTTTTTAAACGTCCCTCATAGTAATCAACGTCATATACTCCAAAAGGTAATGGGTTAGTCAAATTTTTATTTCTCGCTGCACTAATAGCGACCTTTCTGTATTTAATTTTTTCAGTTCATCTGCGCTAAGTTCTGTACTACTATTTGATAGCTCATGAGGCTGGAAATATCGGCTTTGTGGCACATATCGCAGGTGATATTCGCCACCTAAATTTATATTAGTAATCGATATTGATTTTCGAGTTAAAGTAAATACGTCTCGAACAGTTATATGGGATGTTTCGAATAAAATTGATCTGGAAAAATTTAATGGAACATCAGACTTGTTTAATATAATCAGCTTCCTAATCCTGCCCTTAACAAAATGAGAGAGAGTTGGATTCCAACCTACTGCCACCATTATCAATCTAAAAATTAGTCCCTTAAATGGAGTAAATGTTTTTGGATTTGGAAGGTGTTTCGCTGTACCTTTAACACTCCATTCGTTAGAGTCAACAGATAATTTAAAACTTTGGTCTATCCACTGTGTCGTGAATTTCTCCCCATTCGATAAAACCCCGATGACTCCAGAATCGTTTAGCAAACATTCGCTTGAGACAACATTAAATATTTTTAACGTGCCACCTTTCGATAAATTGGATATCGTATATTGATCGCCTATCCTGCAAGATACTATTCCTGCTTTCTTAAAAAATTGAGTGTGCTGTCTTTCATACGGCAAAGGCAATAAAGTTCCAGATTTAGGAATATAATCCAGGTATGACTGCAGATATTCTGGAACTCTATAAACTAGATATCTGTCGGACATTACAGATGGCGGAACCATATTCCCTTGTCCGATAGCTGATATGGCTTTCGCAGAAATCGACTGTGCAAGTTTAATTTCACCAGATAAAAGCTCGAATCCGTGCGGATACAAATGAATTGTGTTTCTACTACCTAAAATGCCTCCATAGGATCCATCTGGGTATAAAAAGTAAGAACAGGTTTCTACTGCTCCCGATAATACTTCAAGAATTTCAGGCCTAGGGTCATGAACATATATTTTTGCAAGAAAAGATACTACTGCAGAAAGATAGCCGGGATCAGGACCATCATATTCTCTGCACCATCCTTCGTCAGGATGATAATAAGTTAAAAATTTATCCCACAATTTACGATATATACCTTCTAGGTCTGTCCTGCCTAAAACTCTCATAACAGTATGAACTGCTAAACATGCCATCGCATGATGATTACCTAAATGATCTTCTTCTGATTCTCCCTTACCTATGAAAAATGCTGCCTTTATCAGAGCTCCTTCCACCCTCTCCTTAACGTCTTTTGGGATTTCATCTTTAATTAAATTGAAAGCTTCCGCACAGGAATAAGTAGTGAAACCTGTAGGGCCAACCCATCCACGTTCATTCGGATAAAACTCATCGAAGCTTCCATCCTTATGTTGGATTTTTGTCCAGTAATCTAATGCAGCAATCGTCCAGTTAAGCAAGTTCCTATTACCTTTATACTTACTATTTGGGAAATCATGTTTGTATACTAAAGCTAAAGCATGAACAGCAAACTGGCGCACAGCATCCGGAAAGTCGGATGTTTTTTCTAACCAATAATCTCTGTGGAATGAACCGTAGGTTGAAGAAAATTGATTTCTATCTAAGTTTCCAAGCAGACGTGGTATCTGACCCATTGCAGCATTGGAGTATATGTCAGGAGAGATTATCTGTTTATTCATAATTGATAATTAATTTTGCCTAGTTGTAGGTAATCGCTTATTAATCATCTCGGCTAGAAGTCCCATTACCGCAATTTGAATGCCCAAAACAACCAAAATAGTACTAGTAACATCAGCTAATTGACCCAACATAAACCGACTGATTAAAGCCCATCCTATTGCAATCAAAATACAAATAAAACTGACTGGCATAAAAAATTTCAAAGGTGCGAAATATAAACCCATTCTTAAAATTAGAGTCACAAAATTTATAGTGTCACTAAAAGGTCTAATTTTAGAATTACCTATTCTTGCCTCATAATCTATTGCCATATAATCGACCCGAAAGCCATTAGTTAATAAAGCCAATGTTATTGTGGTTGTGAAAGAGAATCCATTCGGCAATATGCCTGAATATTGCTTTGCATGAGTCTTTTTAAAGATACGAAGGCCTGAATTTAAGTCAGGTATAGAAATGCCTGCAATTGATTCTGCTATTTTAGTTATAACAAACTTAGCTGGGCGCCGAATTAATGGTATTTTTACTATATCACCTGTCCTAGAACCTACAGCCATGTCAGCGCCATGTGAGACAAGGGAAAGAAGGTCCGGTATAACCTTCGAAGGGTATGTTCCATCCCCATCAGTAATACATATATGATCATACTTAGCAACTCGAATACCTGATTTAATAGCTGCTCCATAGCCTCGATTAAACTCATGTTCAACAACTATAACTTCAGCTTTGTCAGCTATATCAGAAGTTCGGTCAGTTGAAGCATCATCAACAACAATTATTTCATATTTCAAACCTGATTGTTTTAAAGTTAGTTCGAGGTCGTGTATAACTGAAAGAATGCCTCCTTCTTCATTAAAGCAAGGAATTATCACCGATATCTCTTCGATTGGATAAACTTTATTCTTAATTTTCATTTGTTCAGAACACTTTTATTCTTTCTGGATTGCATTTATTTCATAAATGACTGACTCATATAGGTTTTGTATTTGTTCTATATGGCTTTCGACTTTAAATTTACTTAATGCCCTAGCTCTTCCAGCATCACCTAATTGAGCTCGTGAAACTTTGGATTCGATCAATGACATTAATTCACTTGACAAAGATAGTACGTCACCAGGCTTACAAAAATAAGCACATTTGTCTCCCATTATTTCTCTACTAGGGCCAATGTCAGACACAACAACTGGAACAGACATAGACATTGCTTCTAAAAGAGATCTAGGACATCCTTCAGGTTTTTTACTAGGCGCTACAAGGATATCCATTGAGCCCACATATGGAGCTACATCCGATTGATACCCTGTAGTTTTAAAACACTCTTCCAGTTTCAGCTTTCTTAGGTGCCTTTGTAATTTCTCTTGGTTGTCTAGTGGAAGGCCAAAAAGAATTTTAATTTTACCCTTTAATGTATCTACATACCCATCTGGAGCGCCACCGCCAACTATCATAAAAGTTACGTTTGGAAATCTTTTATTTATTATCTTTGCAGCATCAGCAAGTACAAAATGTCCTTTTACTTTCTGCACAGAACCTAAAATTCCAACAATGACATTATTTTTCTTAAAACCAAATAATGAATTAATGGTTTCTCTGTATTTAAACTTATATTTTGGGTCAAAAGTCGATGTGTTCACAGGGTTATGAACCACAGATATCTTTGTCAGTCTAGGCAAACAATCAGCCACATAATAGGAAACGGCAATCACTCTGTACGAAAGGAAACATATTAATCTGGCCAATAACATTCCGAATAAGGTTCCTGGATTTACAACTTCTCTAACATGCCAAATAATCGGTACTTTTTCTAACCGAGCTGCAATTCCAATTGGAAGTAGAGCGCTTGTATTTAAATGAATAAAATCAGGATTTTCAATTTTTATTAATTTTCGTGCAGTAATTATCGTAGGAATGAAATGTACAATCAAGTTAATTATCGACCTTAAATTTAATGGTACATGAGCTCCATATGCCATAGCGGCTCGCATCTTAACTACTGAAGATTTAAGGCCCATTTGAATGGACATGTCTAACATAGGTCCGTGTTCAGTAAATACTACATGAGGGTAATATATTTTTGTATCTAAACTAGCCGCCAAATTAACCATGCTAACTGGCGCTCCACCAATACCTCCTCCTGAATGTATGAATAAAATCTTAGATGCCATTATGACACCATTAATAAATCGTTATTCAAGTTTTTACTAATATCTTTAGATGACTTGAATATAAATTTAACGATCGCCTGTTTTTTTGTTTTTCCAGCAAATCTCAATATTTTAGAGTCGCTAGCCACACCATATGAACTAGCGAACTTGAAGAATTCGTACTTTTCAGACAACTCTAGTTTAGTCAAAATAGTCGATTCAAAACTATCAACCCCCGGGAACAATGGCCAATTCCAGCAAGCGTTATCTGCTTCGTTTATTGTGTCTTCTATTGTCAATATTCCAGATTTAGGCGCATAAGACACAATCCTTTTATGAGACATCAGCTGAGTCCATAATGCTGTACCTTCAATTGTAATCAGTTCATTTGAATGAGATATATGTACTTTGCCAGCAGTTGTTTTAGAAATCAGGTCGAATGGCCGATTCAATTTTATTAAGTTCTGTTCATCGCTATTTAAAGACACTGTGGCGTGTGATTTAGTAGATCGTAATTCATTCCTGGTTTTAAAATCAGACGTATATGTAAGAGTGCCTGGGTCAACTGTAATTGGCGTGCCATTCAACCAAATTTCAGTTGACAATAAGTCATTATGTCTGTGCCCCGTTGGCGCCCCAAATTCAGGCCAGCCAGTCCGAAACAAAATAAAATCTTTTCGGTCTCTGTTTTGAAGAACGCAAAGTCCTCCATACTCATATTGTTTACATTCTGGAATTACGAAGTTTTCGAGTGCTTGGCTAAAAGTGCTAAAGCATTCCGGACCTGTTACCCAAAAAAGTTCTCTAAGATTATCCCGACACAAGAACCTTAAATCATCCCTATTAAGCAAAATTGCACCTAGAGATAAAATGTCACGATTATCATCTAACCTATTTAAATAGTAACCAGATAGAATTGCCAATCTACCCCCATCATCATCTCCAATCATGGGTAATTGTCCATCCGGCCGGGTCATGACTATAACTGCATCACACATTTTTGAAACAGATTGTTTGTATTTTAAAGATAGTTTTTCTCCACATTTTTGAGCTAAAACTCCTGTTATTAAAAGCATCTCCAAAACCAATTTATGGTAACTCAATGAACTTTCATAATGAAGTCCATCTGGCAATATTTGTCGTTTGACCTCTATATCTAAGCCGGCTAAGCCAATACGAATCAATTCTCTAGATTGGCGTAACCCTGACAACGTCAGTCCGATACAAGCTAGTGCAGAGTAATTTGATATCAGGTGATTACCTGACACCAACCTTCCATTCTTAGAACCTATCTCTAGATTTCGTTTTATATAGCTCCCATGCTCAACGATACTATTAAATAATATTTCAGGAATAGCACTTGTAGTCTTATCCTTAGCAGTAATAATTAATAATGCAAAAAGAAGGTTTATCGATCTGATGGATACCTCCATAGCTGAAGTCCAATTAATACCATAGGGACACGGGTTTTTAGATATCCAATCAAGGCATTGATCAATTAGCTCTTGGCGGTAGTTAGTATCACTGGTAAGCCAGTACGCCCGAGCAAGAATTACTGCATGATGAAACCTATTTAATTCCCATGTAGTTTTCACATCAATACCTGAGTTATATGAAGCTTCAATATTTAATTCCGAGTAAAACTTATTTTCCCATTTGTGTTTAGTTTTTACATCCTGTTGCCAATTTATATCTTCACCAAAATCAAAATATCCTGATCCCGCTAGCTGAAATTTATGTTTTAATATTTGGTTTGCAGCATTTATGATTTTTTCTTTTTCATCTGGGAATAAATTTTCGTAATCAATCGAATCAGAATCTATCCATAAATTTACATTTAACAAGTCATGGTTTTTTAATTTATTCATTACCCAAAAATTCCGATAATATCGTGAAGGTAATACCCTTCGAATAGCTCTATCCATTACTAGTAAAATTCCATGCAACCCAAAAATGACCATGTAGAAGCGTAGAACGTTTAGCCAATCAACTATGTTCAAAAAGACTCACCTTCGATCCATACTTTGTGCCATAAAGCTAGATTTAATAGGCTCCATATCTCAGAGCCCTTAGACGTTTTTGCTTTTTTATGGATTTGGAAAATTTTTTTAATTTCGTTTTTATTCATAATTTCATTAATCCATTTTGATTCATTCAACACTCTTTCCGCATACATTGTTACAGAGGGTCCAATCATATTAGTACTACCTCCACAAAACCCATTCTTTTTTCTGTAAACAATAGAATCAGGTAGGAATTTACTCGCAACTTTTCTTAAAATATATTTAGTAATTCCGTTTTTATATTTAAGGCCTGAGGGAACAGAATTAGCTAATTCAACCAATTGTTCATCCAAAAATGGAACTCGAGCTTCAATTGAAGCTGCCATACTCATTTTATCTACTCTCATAAGTAATAATTCAGGCAATCTATGTTTTAAATCAACATATATAGCACGATCTAGAAATGAACCATCTAAGTTTCTTGAATCATATTCCTTGTAATAACTCTGTATTACTTTGGAATAAATGTTTTGATCCGTATATTGATTCATGAGTCGTTTCTTTGAACTTTCAGAGAATACCACTGCTCCTCCCCAAAACAATTCCTGATTCAAAGTCGCTCTATTAATGTATTCAACCCTACTTTCAGGCAAGATCAGAGGAGACGCCATTGAAACCATATTTTTTAAAAAATGTGGCAATCTTCTAAAAGGAGAATATAGAGATTTATGGAAATCATTCATTAATGCATAATTACCATACCCTGCAAATAGTTCATCGGCTCCTTCTCCCACATGCACAACTGTTGAGCCTTTCGATTTAGCAAAGGCGCTTAAATAATAGAGAGGAACACATACTGGGTCAGCTAAAGGTTCATCTTGGTGATAAGCCATCTGAGGCAAAAAATCAATGAACTGCTTTTGTGTCACAAGTATCTCGTTATGATTTGCTCCAAATTGCGATGCAACAGATCTGGCGTGTTTGTTTTCATTGGAGGCATCATCGTTCTCTAAAGACACAGAAAACGTGTCTATAGGGTTACTAACCATTTGACTCATTAAAGCTAAGTTTAAACTTGAATCTACTCCCCCACTTAAATAAACCCCAAATGGTACATCTGCCATTAAGCGTTTCTGTATGGACTCAGTTAGCCGTTGTAATATCAGTTCAATTATCTCATCTTCTGTAGCTCCAACCAGGTCAACACGGTTGTCTAAAGGATTCCAGTATTCATATATTTCAAATTTGCCATCTAAATTACCTATCGCAACATGTCCCGGTGGCAATTTATTGATTCCAGAAAACATCGTTTTCGGGGAAGGAGTCGCAGATAAGGTTAAATATTGAGCTACAGCTAACATATCTGGTTCCGGAGAACCCTTGGAGAGATTCAATAACGCTTTGATCTCGGATCCGTAAATAAGTCCATCTGACGTATTGGAATAATACATTGGCTTTATCCCTAATTTGTCTCTAGCTAAAAGCACTATACCTTTACCATCAGGTCCACCATTAGAGTCATAAATAGAGAAAGCGAACATACCTTTTAATTTTTTAACTACATCCATTCCCCACTGTTCGTAACCATGTAATACGGCTTCTGAGTCCGAATCCGTGTTATACCTATGGCCTAAAAGCTGTAATTCCTTACGAATATCTTTGTGATTGTATATTTCTCCATTAACAGTGACACATATTGATCCATCACTTGATATTAATGGCTGTCTGCCTCCACCAACGTCAATAATACTTAATCTCCGATAACCAACCCCAAACCTGCCATCATTACTAACATATGATGCCTTGTCATCTGGGCCTCTGTGCGCAATAGTCTCTGCGGCTCTCAGAAGTTTTATTTTCGATACTTGATTGTTTGATCGATTAGTGAACATGCCAATCATTCCACACATTGTTAACCTCCTAACTTCGCCAGTTACCGGAAGTAATAATATCTGCTATACGAATTGATGCATTTCCATCCCAAAACTTTATAGCAGCTTGTTGTTTTGGTAAATTACGTTTCAAAGTTTGTTGAATTCTGTCTGAGAGGTTTTCAGGGTTGGCCAAAACATTGGTACCCTCAGTTATAGTAATCGGTCGCTCAGTATTATCTCGAATAGTTATGCAAGGAACACCAAGAAAAGTAGTTTCTTCCTGTATCCCTCCTGAATCAGTGAGAACTAATCTGGAGTGAGCTTCCAATGCTAAAAATTCTTTATACCCTAACGGTTCACAAATTTTAAGATGATCCGTGTTTATGTTTGCTAATTGTTTTTTTGTGCGTGGATGGGCTGGGAAAATGACAGGCATTTGATCAGATAATGGTTTTAGACTCTCTAATATTTTTGTAATCACTTCTAAATTGTCAACATTTGACGGTCGGTGAAGAGTTAACAGAGCATATCGATTATCTTGTATATCTTTTAAACAAGGATTATTTGTTGAATTCAAAGGCGGTATTTTGGGCAAAATAGCAATTAAAGAATCAATTATTACGTTGCCAACAAAATGTATTCTATTGGCTCCAATACCTTCCTTCTGTAGATTTAATGATGCATCGACTGAAGGACTAAATAAAATGTCTGATAGGTGATCTGTAACCACTCGATTATGTTCCTCTGGCATGGATCTATCATATGACCTAAGTCCAGCTTCTACATGAGCCAATTTGATACCCATTTTGGCTGCAGTCAGTGCTGCTGCCAAAGTAGAATTCACATCACCAACGACAATAACTAAATCTGGTTGATGTTTTTTAAATATTGTCTCACACCCAACCATCACTGCACCCGTCTGTTCTGCATGAGTACCAGATCCAATTTCTAAATGCTCATTAGGTTGATCCAAATCCAAGTCCTTAAAAAAGACATCCGACATAGAGTGATCATAATGTTGCCCAGTATGAACTAATATCTGGTTTGGCTTTGGATCAACTTTATTTAATGCTGAAATAAGAGGAGCAATTTTAACAAAATTTGGCCGCGCCCCAACTACATGTAGTATCTTCACTATTCAAGCACCTATAGAATCATGTCTGATCTGAGTTGCTATATCGGTAATCGTCGATTCAAGAGATCTTTTGGGAATCCATCCAGTTAGGTCTCTAATTTTAGAAGTATCAGGCTGTCGTTTTAACATATCCTCAAAACCTGAACTGTAAGCTATATCATAAGGAATTAATTCTGGTTCGTAAGTAGGTCCCCCTAGCACTTTATTAACTAATCTAGCTAGCTGAATAATCGATATTTCTTGTTCAGACCCAATGTTAAAAACGTCTCCAATTGCTGTTTCCGTATCCGCTAAACGTATAATTGCATTAACAGCATCTCTTACATCACAAAAACATCTAGTTTGTGTTCCATTACCGTAAACTTGCGGAGGTTTTCCTGAAATAATACTCTCTACAAACCTAGGTAGTACCATTCCATATTTACCTGTCTGTCTAGGGCCTACAGTGTTAAAAAGCCTAAATATGACTATCGGTAAGTTAAGCTGTTTGTAGTAAGCGAGAGCTAAAAATTCATCTACCGCCTTAGAAGCTGCATAACTCCAACGAGAAGTAGTAGTTGGCCCTAAAACTCTATCGTCATACTCAGAGAATGGAGATTTCACGCCCTTACCATAGATTTCAGAGGTTGATGCAATTAAAATTTTTTTTCGATAAACATTTGCCGTTTTAAGAATTGAATGAGTACCGAGAATATTGGTTTCTATAACTTTCACTGGATCCTCTACTATAAGGTGGACCCCTACTGCTGCTGCTAAATGAAAAATGACATCGCAATCTTTTACAGCCATATCTAAAGTTTTTTCATCGTGAATCGTGGTTTCAATTAGTTGGAATTTTGGATCTTTAGCTAACTGTTCAACATTTGTTAAACTGCCTGTAGACATATTATCTATTACGCTCACCTGATGGCCTCGATTCAACAACTCTTCAGATAAATGCGACCCTATAAAGCCTGCTCCGCCAGTTATTAGTGCTTTAATCGGTTTTTTCATAGTAATTAAATTCATATTTTGATCACGTTTTGAGGTTCGCCCTGATATTTTTTTGCTGCATTTCTTGTGTCCACAATTATGGAACTAGAGTCAATAATCATATCGATAGGATAGTAGGAGTGACCTGTTGTTATAACAACACAATCAGCCGACGATAGTGATTGTTTAGTCAATTCAACACTAAACATACATTCATCTTCCAAATTTATTTCAGGCACGAACATGTCATGATAACTAACTTCTGTTTTTGCTTCAATTAAACTTGAAATTAAGCGAATCCCAGGGGATTCCCTTACATCAGAAACATCAGGTTTATAGGCAACACCTAATACTAAAATCTTAGCGTTTTCCATTCGTTTTCCATTCGTCTTTAAAGCTTCTTCTATTTTGCTTACAACGTATCCACACATGTTTTGGTTAATTTCTGTTGCTAAATTGATAAATTTGGATTCATGTTCAATCTGTGAAAGTTTCCATGAAAGATATAATGGGTCTACCGGTATACAATGGCCTCCGAGGCCTGGTCCAGGATAAAAAGCTGTATAACCGAACGGTTTTGTAGCCGCGGCATCAATGACTTCCCAAACGTCAACCTCTAAGGCATCGCATATCAATGCAAATTCATTCGCAAGTCCGATATTAACTAACCGGTAAGTATTTTCTAATAATTTAACCATCTCAGCCGTTTTAGCTGAAGAAACTGTAACTACACGATCAACTAAAATTTTATAAAGTTCTGCAGCCACTTCAGTACAGTTCTCAGTTATTCCACCAACTATTTTTGGTGTATTTTTAATAGTGTAGTCAGTTCTCCCAGGATCAATCCTTTCCGGGGAAAACGCTAGAAAATAGTCTGATCCAGGTTTTAATGCATTGCCCAAAGGTCTCGTTGACTCAAATATTGGTGATAATAACTCTTCGGTAGTACCAGGATAAGTCGTGCTCTCTAATACAATTAACATCCCTTCACGTAAACGATGAGAGATTTCCATCGCTGTTGACTCAATAAAAGATAGATCAGGAGTCATGTCATCTTTAAGCGGAGTCGGCACACAAATTATTACGACATCAACTTTTTCAAGATGATCGTAATCAGTAGTGATCTCAAGCTTTGGATCAATCCCAGAGCATGATTTCAAAATACGATCAGGAGTAATTCCAGATATGGTGTCTTTAGCAGATTTTATAGCATCTATCTTTCTTGAATCTATTTCCAACCCTATTACGTTGATATTCTTTTCAGCAAAACCAACAGCCAAAGGTAGTCCAACGTATCCCATTCCAATTACACCAACTTTTACTCCTCTTGATTTTATGAGCTTAATCAATTTATTTTTCAAAGGGTACGTCCTTTTAAGTAGTTAACTGTCACAATAATATTGCTAATCTCTACACAATAAAATCATATTTATAGAGATCATTTTAAAATTTGTTATCATCGTATGAGTCCTAATCAAACTCAACTTGTACAATTTATCAATTCACTTCTTCTGTAAAAGCTATGTTTATTAATTGTTCCAATAGATGTTTTGCGTTTGGATTCATCTCCAAATACTCATTTAAAGTCGATTGTGCCGCAGTTATGTTGCCTTCCAATAGGTACTGCCTAGCTCTTGCTTCATAAGTTTCAATTCGCTCTGGAGCAAGCATATCAACTTTATCCAGATATTCACTACAAAGTGCGAGTAATTCAGGATATTCAAAAGAAGCTGATTGATATACGCGACATGCTCCTAAATAAATCCTCCAATTTCTTGGTTCAACTTTAATTGCGTCAGTAAAATGCTTTTTTGCCAAATATATTGCTGCTGTCTTTTCATCATCGTTAAAAACTTTCCACTCATCAGATAAAAACATAAATAAATATATTCGAGGGTAAGTTCCTAAAGCAGGAAATTTTTTAATCGCAAGATCATACTCATACATTCTTTCAATTGATGTTAATCGTTGTTCTATGGCTTTCTTAGTGTGATGACTAGCAGAATACGGAAAATGAATTGAGAAAATATAAACTAGTATAAACAATGCAAAGATCACAGGTACATGAAACTCAGGCATACGAAACATTGAAACTGAGTTAGAAAATATCTTAGATACAAATCCAGATCGTTTATTGAATCCTAATCTAGTAATGTCTAAGTTAAAAATCAACCAAGTAGAAACCCGTGGACGCTCTGTAACCATATCTTGTTTCTCGTATACCTGTTCAAACAAAACTGCTGCACTTAATAATAAATAAAACTGCAACGATGTTGAAACAGTATCAAATAAGAATAAATTTTGAACAAAATAGCCTACAGATGCTGCTGCCAGAAACACTGCTAGGTCCCAATGAATATTTAGCTTGTCTCTCAAATACCTAATGTAAACGACTCCAATAAGCATCCACATAGCGATATATGGTATAAAGCCCATAATCCCCTTAGTTGCCAGTTCCTCGATAACTTTGTTATGTGGTTGGTCAACTGTTACAGCCATTTTTGAAAAAGAATCTGCTGTTACATTGTAGTCATATGCAACATAAAAGTTATCTGGGCCCCAGCCAAGTAACGGACGCTGGGCAAATGACTTCAGGCCTACGTTAATAATTTCTCTTCGTATGGAGTAACTATCTTCTTCTGAGCCAAGAGTTGCTAGCATAGCTACCATCCTATTCTGTTGAGCCGCCCTCTCCACAAAAGAAGAGTTTCTTGCAAAAACAAATAATAAGGAAACAGCTAAAATAAACGCTAAAATTATCGCTACGGCTAGGCGTACACGCTTATTATTGTCCTTAAATAGGTATGTAAAAAGACATAGTAGTAAACCTGCCGCAAGTCCGAATAATGCCCCTCTTGCACCAGTCAATGTCAGGACCCAGAAATTGAATCCAATCACAGTAATCCATATTGCTGGCGCCAATAAAGATCGGATGACAGCGGCATCACATGTATAAACTTTATTCCATTCGTTTAGTGCTGGTAGCTTACGCAATGACTGAGATAAAAATCCTCCTGCAAGTAAAATAGAGACCATCAAATAAGCCCCTATGAATGTTGGGTTACCCAATGTTGAGTCGACGCGAAGAAGACCATCCCTCATCAGATATGGAAATCCTGGCACTTCTATACCATATTTTTGTGCTACTCCAAGTAAAGCCACAATCAAGCTTACGAGTATGTTAATTTGTAACACTCTTCTCATTGAAGCGATTTCTCTAAACACTGATACAAAAACTAACACGAAAGCAAACCAGTGCATAAGATCGACCATACCTTGCATTCGTTCGAATGTAGACCAAAAACTTCTTGTTGGTCCAACTCCTAATAGAGATGCTAAAAGGCTAGCCAAAAGGAAAATCGTAAACACCGAGATAAGCCATGATTGTTTTGGCCTGTATTCTGCTCTATTAATGATCAATATTAGCCATAATGTAACTGAAATCAAAATCATTAATCTAGAATAAAGAGCTTTGCCTACTATGAAAGGAAAGAAGGTCTGTATTTCTTGAGGGAAAGGATCTGACGTGACCAGTAAGGGAGTTAATACAACTAGAACTATACATGCCCTTATTAGAAACAATAATAGACTCTCTATTCCAGTTCTATTTAAATTCAAGGACAATTTATTCATAGGCAGATTATACGATAATTGAATTCAGACTATACTAGTATTTCATTCTATAAATTATGAACAGACCATTGATCATAAGGCATTATTTCAAATAACATAACAAAATGATTAACACTCAATTAATAAAACGTCTACAAGCAGTAGTTGGTAAGCAATACGTGCTAAACAAAGAGTCAGACTTAATCACTTTTGAATATGATGGATCGGTAGACAGATCACAACCTACCGTCGTAGTACTACCCTCAACAAGTGGTGAAGTGTCTCAATTAATGAAGTTGGCATCAGAATATGACATACCAATCGTGGCACGTGGCGCGGCAACAGGCCTCAGTGGTGGTGCAATTGCAGAACAAGGTGGAATACTTTTATCGCTAACTCGCATGAATCGTATAGTAGAAATCGACCCAGAAAATCAATTTGCTGTTGTAGAACCTGGTGTTATAAATTTAGAACTTTCCCAAGCAGTATCAAAATTTGATTTATATTATGCCCCAGACCCTTCAAGTCAACAGGCATGCACAATCGGAGGGAATATCGCCGAAAATTCAGGCGGACCTCACTGTCTTGCATATGGAGTTACTACAAACCACGTACTAGGAATAGAAGTTGTGACAGCTGACGGAGAAATATCTTGGTACGGAAATCGAACACGAGAGTGTCCTGGTTACGACTTGCGAGGAATTATGATCGGATCAGAAGGCACTTTATCAATAGTAACTAAGGCGATATTAAGACTTATCAGAAAACCCGAATCGGTTAAAACATTATTAGCAATATATAAAGATTTAGATCAAGCAAGTGCTGCCGTTGCTGAAGTAATAGGATCTGGAATTATACCGGCTGCGATGGAAATGATGGATGATTTAGCTATAAAAGCGGTTGAGCCTGCAGTCCACGCTGGTTACCCTGAAAATGCGGGTGCCGTGCTTTTAGTAGAAGTGGAAGGCCTGAGCGAATCTGTAGAAGAAGAAACATTTGAAATCGAAAAGGTTATGGATAAATACGAACCTCTAGAAATTAGAATTGCCAAAAATGACCTCGACAGAGCAAAGCTTTGGGCCGGTCGAAAAGGGGCGTTGGGGGCTCTCGGCAGATTAGCCCCAAACTATTATTTGATTGATGGAACTATTCCTCCAAGTAATCTTGTTGAAGTTATGAGTAAAATTAAGGAAATTTCAGCTGAACATAATTTGCCAATAGCAAATGTTTTACATGCAGGAGACGGTAATTTGCATCCCGCAATATTATTTGATGAAAAAAACCCTAAAGAAACTCAACTTGCACTCAAAATAGGAGGCGATATCCTCAAACTTTGTGTAGATAAAGGCGGAGCACTTTCAGGAGAACATGGAATCGGCATAGAAAAGCGCCAATATATGCCCTACATGTTCAGTACGGATGACCTGAAATCTATGACTAAGTTAAAGACTGTTTTCGACCCCAAATCCTTACTCAACCCAGGCAAAATATTCCCTGTTGAACCAGATCAGTTAGAGGGAACCGTTGGTCAATCATCTCAGATATCCAAAGTCGGAAATAACGCATATCTATAGATAAACTTTAAGGCAAATCATGCAACACAAAAATACAGATGATTTTGTTAAATCTTTAAGTTCATCACTAAAAGATCATTTAACAACACCATCAAAAAATGATTCAATAGATAATCTCACTCCTTCCTTAGTGTTAAATCCACGATCCGTAGAAGATATATCAGAGTGCTTAAGTAAAGCTTCTGAACGTGGTTTGAAAGTATGTCCAATTGGTGGCGGTACTCGATTAAATATTGGTAATACTCCGGAACAATATGATATTGCCATGTGCTTAACCAACTTGAACAAAATCATTGAATATAAACCCTCAGACCTTAGTATTACTGTTCAGGCAGGACTTACTTTAGGAAAAATTCAAAGCGAATTGGGACGAAACAATCAGTTTTTACCAATATCAGCGCCTTTAGACGAGACTTCAACTTTAGGTGGAATATTAGCAGTTGGCACCTCAGGTCCATTAACTTGGTTAAATGGCAACATGCGCGATGTCGTAACCGGAATGAAAACAGTTTACTCAGATGGGCTAATAAGTAAAAGTGGCGGCCAAGTGATGAAGAATGTTAGCGGATATGAAATGTCCAAACTTCATATTGGAGGTTTAGGTACGATCGGAGTTATTTCTGAGGTTTCGTTAAAAGTAACGCCAAAACCAATTAATGAAACTACTCTAATTGCCACATTTGCTGGTCAAGTGGATGCATTTGAGGCTTCAATGTCTATATTTCATTCCAAGATCAACACGCTGTCGCTGTCATATATCAATCCTGGCGCTGTTTATAAATTAAATGTTAAATCCATCAAAGCCGGACACTTGGTTGCAATTAGACTTTATGGAAGAGATATGAGCTTACAACGCTGCGTTAATGAAGTTAATTCTATACTCAAACAATATAAACCAAAAAATATAGACAAAATGGATGGACAGGATCAAATGGATATATGGAGAAAAATTGATGATTTTGGATATACATCAGACACTAAACCTTATATATCAATGAGAATCTCTCTTCCTCCAACTATTGTAGGAGAAGTTCTTGGATCTCTAGAAAGCACTACTGTTACCAAAGGATTGATGCCTGCTTTGTTAACTCAGATTGGACATGGAACAATATTGTTTCATGTGTTTGATGTTAGTAAAAATATTGACCAAAATAAATTTGGAGAAATTATTTCAGATACTAGAAGATTAGTTAGGCAAAGAAGAGGTACAACTGTTATTGAAGAAGCCCCTATAACTATTAAAAAGGAACTTGGAGTATGGGATGGGATTGACCAAATTGAAGGTGCGTTTCGAAATCTCAAATCTAATTTTGACCCATCTAATACTTTGAATATAGGTCGGTTTATCCCAAGCAAATCATCATGAACCATACCGATGCTACAAACCACAATAAGTTAAGTGTTAATCCCACAGCTACAGGTGTTCTCTTTACAGACCCTGCAATGAACGAGGATCTATATAAATGTGTCCATTGTGGATTCTGTTTACAAGCATGTCCAACATATATTCAAACAGGATTAGAAACGGAATCCCCTAGAGGACGACTTGCGCTAATGAAGGGCGTGAATGAAGGCCGGCTAAAAATTAACGATGATGTGACTGAACACTGGGATATGTGTATACAGTGTCGAGCCTGCGAGGACGTGTGCCCATCTGGCGTGCCTTACGGTCGGCTTATTGAAGAAACCATGGTTCAAGTAGCTAAAACAAGGAAATCTTCGGTACTTAAAAATGCAATCACCTGGTTACTATTACGCAAAATTCTACCAGATCAAGTCTTGCTCTCTGGGTTAATGGGAGTGATGAGGATATATCAGAAAATTGGTTTGCATCGATTAGTATCTGCTGTAAAAATGCTACACATTATTCCTGGAAACCTCGGGAGTTTACATGCTTTAATGCCTAGGATATCTGATAAATTCTTTTCGGCCAATGGACAGGTTTATCATGTATTTGGTGAACCTAGAGCTACTGTTGCTTTTCTGTCAGGTTGTATTATGCCATTAATAAATGAGGCGGAAATGAGAGCAGCAATAAGGGTTTTAACAAGAAACCAGGTTAAAGTTATAGTTCCAGAAGGACAAGGATGCTGTGGCGCTATTCACAGTCATGTTGGAGACCTCAATAAAGCTAAGGATTTGGCCAGGAAAAATATCGATGCCTTCCTCTCTGAAGAAATTGATGCCGTTTTATCTTCTTCTGCAGGATGCAGCACTAGAATGAAAGAATACAGAGACCTTCTACAGGATGATGAAGTTTACAGTAACAAAGCGGAGCTTTTATCATCTAAGGTGAAGGATATAAATGAATTCCTTTATGAACTTCCAATCGACCCTCCTAAAGGTCGACTTGAAGCAAATGTTACATATCAAGATCCTTGCCATCTTGCTCACACACAAAAAATTAAAGACCAACCAAGGGAATTATTAAAACTTATTCCTGGTTTAAATCTGATTGAAATGAGAAATTCTGATAGATGTTGTGGAGCTGGTGGAACTTATGTAATCACCCAACACCAGATGTCATTAAAATTAATGGAAGATAAAATGGATGCAATCCAGGACACGGATGCTGATATCGTTACAACAGCAAATCCTGGTTGCTGGTTACAAATGAAGCAAGGTTCTCGCAAGAGCAATAAGTCTCTGAAAGTTAAATATATTACCGATCTTTTAGATCAATCTTATCAAGCTGAAAACGAGACAATTCCAGGAATCGAAAAGGTCAGAAAGGTTTTTAATCAATCGATATGGGAGAAGGAAAAACTTGAACTTAGATCTCAATGGAAAAACCGCACTGGTGACCGGAGGAAGCGACGGAATAGGTAAAGCTACAGCCAACAGGTTAGCAGCCGAAGGTGTAGATGTAATAATTTGCGCACGACGTAAGGACCATTTAGAAACTGCTGCAAAAGATATATCTAAAGGCAAATCCTCGAGAGTCGTACCGATAACATGTGACGTCACGAAACATGATGACATAAAAAACACTGTTTCTAAAGCAATAGATTTATTTGGAAAATTAGATATTCTCGTTAACAATGCGGGAAGATCATTACATGGTCACTTTAGTGAAATTACAGACGAGATTTGGCAGGAAGACTTGGAATTAAAATTAATGGGTGCTATTCGTTTTTCTAGAGCAGTTGCCCCCTATATGAAACAAAATGGCTGGGGAAGAATAATTAACGTGACTACTCCAGGTGGCAAAGCCCCAGGACCTGCATCAGTTCCTACTTCAGTCACGAGGGCTGCTGGTATAGCATTAACTAAAGAAATGTCCCTTGATTATGCTAAAGACGGCATTCTAGTGAACACAGTATGCGTAGGCTTAATTAAAAGCGCGCAGCATGAACGTTCCTGGAGTGAGAGCAATAAAAATATCAGTTTAAATGAATGGTACTCTGAAAAAGGAGAACCCGTTCCCATAGGTAGGTTCGGTGAGGCAAATGAAGCGGCTGATGTTATAGTTTTTTTGGCTTCAGAACGATCTTCATACATTACTGGCACTGCAATCAATGTAGATGGTGGTTCATCTGCTGTAACTTAAACCTCGGTTCTGAAATTGCAACTTATTAGCTATTAGCAGTGTGATTTACAGACTGTCTCAAAAGAAGATCACATAACACTAAAGCCACCATAGATTCAACCATAGGAACAGCCCTTGGCAAAACACATGGATCGTGTCTGCCTCGACCCTTGATGGTGGTTTCTTTACCAAACTTATCAACAGTGTCTTGTTCCTTGGCAATAGTAGCAGTCGGTTTAAAGGCAGCCCTGATTACTATATTTTCACCATTTGATATTCCGCCCTGGACTCCCCCCGAGTGGTTTGTACGAGTCCTAATCCTGCCAGAGTCCATATAAAAAGGATCATTATGTTCAGAGCCTGTCATAGATGTCCCAGAAAAGCCCGATCCTATTTCAAAACCTTTGCAAGCAGGCAAAGATAACAAGGCACTGGCCAACTCAGCATCTAGTTTATCGAAAACTGGCTCCCCAATACCTGCTGGGACTCCCCTAGCAACAACTTCAACCACCCCTCCCAATGAGTCTCCGTCTTTACGAGCCTTTTTTATACGGTCAATCATTGTGTTTGCGACTGAAGCATCCGGACATCTCACTTCGTTAGATTCAACATCTTCTCTTGTTATAAGATCGGTATCTACTTCAGCGTTTATATTCCATACCTTTTTTACGTATGCAACTATTTCTATGTTATGAGCCGATAAAATTTTTTGTGCAACAGCTCCAGCTGCAACTCTTCCAACCGTTTCTCGAGCACTTGCACGCCCTCCACCTTTCCAATCTCTGATGCCATATTTAGCTTCATAAGTATAGTCGGCATGAGAGGGCCTAAAGGTATTCTCTGTATCTTGGTAGTCCTTGCCACGACCGTCTTGATTCTTGACCATTATCATGATTGGAGTTCCTAAAGTTACCCCTTCAAAAACACCAGAAAAAATCAAGGGTTTATCTGACTCACGACGCTGGGTTGTTATTTGACTTTGGCCTGGGCGACGCCTATCTAGTTCAGTTGTTAAATCCAAAATAGATAAAGGTATCCCAGCAGGACATCCATCAATCACAACTCCAACACCTTCTCCGTGAGATTCACCCCAGGTAGTGGTTCTAAAAATTTTACCTAACGTATTGCTCATACATTTATGGTAACATCAAATGACCTAAATCAGATTAGAATTCACCTAATAATTCAATTAAAAACGGGTTCTGGCCGAACACCCTTGAGGACCTTTCAGGTGGTTACATACAGTTGAATGAGCGTTCCTCATGGCCAGGACCCTTATTAATGAATAAAGGATTCCACTCCCACGTCAATAATTGTCATCCTTGTGAAACTATCGATTTAACTTTAAAGTATATAAATGTTAATCGGATGTACTTTAAACTCATGTATCTTTACAAACATACATGTAATTGAGTTTGGAATCGAAAACGTATTGTGTCTGAAATCCGTTACAAAACACTCTATCTTTCACAGACTACCTTAGAGTAGTCAAAACATTTCCTTTAACCATGTCAAGCACAGAGGTCCACTAACGTTGACTAATATAAGCATGTTGAGGTCTTTAAATCACAGCGAATATAGACGCATGTGGTTCAGCATGTTAGCGATGATGAGCGGACTTCAAATGTCTTTTATTGCCCAGGGATATCTAGCTTATGATTTAAGTAACTCTGCTTCGGTGTTAGGAATTGTTTATGGAGCCCAGGCAATTCCAATGTTGTTGTTTTGTCTATTTGCAGGCGTAGCTGCTGATCGATTTGGAAGAAAGAGAATAATTCAGCTAGGACAGATTGTGGCAGCAACCATTGCCTTGTTAATAGCGATATCCATTTACACAGAATATATAGTTTGGCAGCACCTCATGGTTATGGGAATAGTTTATGGCTTGGTGATGGCCTTTACTATGACTGCTAGACAAGCTTCCATACCAGATCTTGTGCCAAAAGCTGATTTGGAAAATGCTGTGGCATTAAATGGAGTGCTCCTTAGCATCACAACAACTGCTGCTCCAGGAATAGGAGGATTGCTCTATGCTCTAGCAGGTCCATGGGTGGTTTTTAGCGTCGTTGCGTGTCTCGGTCTAATATCGGTCATTTTAACTAACAAGCTTTCTCCACTAACTCCTCCGAGTCAACCTCATCCTCCAGTAATGCAAGAAATAATTGTAGGATTAAAATACATTAATGGTTTTCCTGCTCTAAAAATACTAATAATTATGGCGCTAATTATTGCACTACTTGCTTTGCCTTTCAGGTTTGTTCTACCCGTATTTGTGGTCGATGTCTATCATAAAGGACCTGCTGCCCTCGGATTCATGATGTCCATGATGGGAGTTGGTTCATTTATAGGGGCTCTAATTTTTGCCATTAAAAAAGACGGTAATCGAGGAACTTTATTAATTGGGATTTGTGCTCTATCGGGAATTGTGCTTTTGCTAATAGTCTTGACACCTAATTACATATCGGGATTAATACTAATTGCAATTTTAGGAATCACCGATGCTGGTCGAAAAATTACAATACAAGCATGGATTATGAAACTGAGCAAACCACAGTTTCGAGGTCGAGTACTAAGTTTATACATGATGACCTTTGGATTAGTTCCATTGATTGTTATGCCAGTCGGTTTCGCGATGCAACATTTGGGTGGTCGGTGGGTAATAGGGTTTATGGCCTTAATACTTATATTAATATCCATACTACTTGGATTAAGTAAAAGTCCACTTAAATCTCTCAAATAACTATATTTAGTTCTTAAAACATGACTTATATTCGAAACTATATATAATGCATATTGCATAAACTAGAGATTGGATTTGATATGAAGCCAATAAGCGAGATAGCATCAAAGCTAGGCATAGACCCTCAAAAATTAATTAATTATGGAGATTTCAAAGCTAAAATACCTTTGGATATAATCTCTGATAAAAGCAATGCTTCTGGAAAATTAATTGTTGTGACTGGAATTACGCCAACACCCGCAGGCGAGGGCAAAACAACAACTGCAGTGGGTTTAGCTCAGGGCATGGGCCTACTGGGCAAAAATGTAGTTGCCACTCTACGGGAACCTTCTTTAGGTCCGATATTTGGAATTAAAGGAGGAGGGACTGGAGGGGGTGCAGCTAAAGTTGTACCTGAAGATGAAATAAACATTCATTTTACTGGCGATGCACACGCAGTTGGGTCAGCACACAATCTTCTTGTTGCTCTAACAGAGAACAATGTTCACAGGAAGCAAATACCCGGTTTTACTGCTAGTGGAATATCCCTGCGCCGAGTAACAGACATGGAGCATCGTTCCCTCAGGCAAATAGTTACTGGAATCGGCGGTCCAAATAATTTACCAGTTAGAGAAACAGGTTTCGATATAGTAACCGCGTCTGAAGTTATGGCAATATTAGCATTAAGCTCTGATTTAGAAGATTTAAAAAGAAGACTAGGCAAAATCGTCGTTGGGTTTACGCAAACTGATGAACCGATCACTGCATCATCTATCGAAGGAGCGGTTGGATCAATGACCGCGCTGCTAAGAACAGCCATAATGCCAAACTTGGTACAAACCTCTGAAGGTCAGCCGGTAATTATTCATTCCGGTCCATTTGGAAATATAGCACATGGATGTAGCTCAGTAATTGGCGATAAAATAGCTCTAAATTACGCAGAATATGTTTTAACCGAAGCCGGGTTTGGAGCAGATTTAGGATTTGAGAAATTTATCCATATTAAGTCTCGCTTATCAAACTTAAACCCACATGCGGTTGTTTTAGTCGCAACAATTAAAGGACTGAAATATCATGGAGGAGTTAAGGTTAAAGATTTAGATCAAGAGAATACATTAGCCCTATCTGCCGGATTATCCAACCTGAACCACTTAATCAAAGTTATAAAATCTTTTGGTCTTCCTGTGATTGTCGCAATTAACAAATTTTCTAATGACACTCACTCAGAAATTGAAATAGTGCGTCAAGGTTCGATTGAGGCTGGAGCTGCCGCTGCAATACCTAACAGCTCGTTTATAGATGGAGGCGAAGGTTGTAGAGATTTGGCAGAAGCAGTTATAGCTTTAACTCCAAATACTCCACCAAAAATTAACTATGCATATGAGCTTTCAGATTCTATTGAAGATAAAGTGTTGGCCTTATCAAAGTTAGTCTATAACGCTAGTGATGTTGATTGGTCTCTAAAAAGTCGAAAAATAGCACGTCGATATACAGAGCTCGGTTGGGACAACACACCTATATGCATGGCAAAAACACCATTGTCTATTTCACATGACGCAAAACTAAAGGGAAGACCTGAAAACTACAATTTCAAAGTCAATGACATGCGAGCATCTATGGGAGCGGGTTTCATATACCCCATAGCTGGCAATGTTGTCACAATGCCTGGACTGCCTTCAAAGCCTCGCTCACTCGACGTAGATAAGCACGGTAATATCCTAGGGCTATAACTCTAAAAATCGCGTTAAATCTTGCCAGAACTATTAAAACTTATCACTCCTTCAGCTGCACTTGATTTAATTCTACAAAGCGTTCTGGAGATTGAAGTCGGAACAGAAAAAGTGGCGACATCAAAATCTCTTGGGAGAGTTGCAAGGCAGTCATATCACTCCAAAAGTACTTTACCTGCATTCAATAAATCTTCTGTCGATGGATTTTCAGTTCGCGCTCAAGATACTTTCGGTGCATCAGATTCGCTTCCTCAATACATAACTGTTGTAGGAGAAGTCCCAATGGGGAAAGAACCTCAATTAGAAATATCTGAGGGCCAATCTGCCATTGCTTATACAGGGGGAATGTTAGCCAAGAACGCAGATTCAGTAATTATGGTTGAGTATACGAATAGTGTTGATACAGAAACTATCGAAGTTACCAAGCCGGTTGCCAAAGGTGAAAACGTAGTTTTTGCAGGGGAAGACATAAAACCTAAAGATAAAATTATAGTATCTGGGCACACTATCAGGCCACAAGATATAGGAGCGTTGTCCGCTCTTGGCATCAATGAATTACAAGTATCTCTAAGACCAAAAGTGGCTATCATTTCTACCGGTGATGAATTGGTTCCTGCAGAATCAGATCCAAAATTAGGACAAATTAGAGATTTAAACAGCCATACAATATCGGCTTTGGTTAACCAAGCAGGTGGTGTTCCATGCCAAATAGGTATTTTTAAAGATGATTATGAATTGCAACTAAGCGCTGCTAAGCAAGCCATTAAAGACTGTGACATTATCGTTTTTTCTGCTGGTAGTTCGGTAAGTAACCGAGATTTAACAGTAAAAGTATTCGAGGCCCTTGGGGAGCCGGGAATTTTGGCCCATGGAATAGCTATCAAACCAGGTAAACCAACGATTCTGGGCTTAGCAAAAAATAAACCTTTGATTGGCCTACCAGGTAACCCTGTATCGGCATTGGTTGTAGCTGATTTATTGTTAAAACCAGTTATTCGATCTTTAATGGGTGATATGAATCCATCATTTAGACATGAAATATCAGCTTTGTTAACAAGTGACATACCATCAAGATCTGGTAGAGAGGATCATGTGCCAGTAAAACTAGAACAAGTAAAAGGTGTTCTTTCTGCAACTCCTGTATTTGGGAAATCTAATCTAATTTTCACGCTTGTTAAGTCTGATGGAACAGTCTGTGTTCCTACTGATATCGCTGGTTTATATAAAGGCCAAACTGTAACCGTAAGGATATATTAAGTTGGGCTCAACTAGAAAATCAAAAAGAAATTATTATTTAGAAGATCTACCACTAAAGGTAGCAATTTCAGAGTTCCAGAATGCTTTAAACAATTATCCATCAATTGTATTAAAAACTGAGATGGTCAAAATTGCTGCCGCTATTAATAGAATTACTGCATTACCTGTGTTTGCAAAGATATCCTCTCCACACTATGACTCTGCAGCAATGGATGGAGTGGCTGTAAATTCAAATAATACTAATGGCGCTACTGAAACTAACCCCAAAGTTCTTGAAAGCGGAATTGATTTTGCGTGGGTTAACACTGGAGACCCAATACCAAAAACTTTCGATTCAGTAATTATGATAGAAAATATCAAGCAAGTAGAAAATGGAATTGAAATAAGATCCCCTATTCCTCCCTATTATGATGTGAGGCCTATCGGAGAAGACATTGTTGAGAGTCAGATGATCCTTCCAAGTGGACATAAAATGAGAGTATATGATTTGGGGGCGTGTGCTGCCTGTGGCATCACCGAGATAGAGGTAAGAAAACTTCCAAAAATTGCCATAATACCAACTGGCTCAGAACTAATTGCCCCTACTCATCTAGCCAAAGCCGGACAAATCCTCGAATACAACTCTCTAATGCTATCTTCACAAATTGCTGAGTGGGGCGGTTCAGCCATAACATTTCCTGTTGTACCTGACAATTCTGAAAAGATCCAATCCTCAATAAAGTCAGCTTTGAAAGATTATGACCTTGTTATTGTAAATGCTGGATCCTCTGCTGGAGCAAAAGATTATACTGCGCATGCAATACGGTCACTTGGAGATGTAGTTGTACATGGAGTAGCAATAAAACCAGGGCACCCCGTTATTTTAGGAATAGTAAGTAGAAAACCTGTAATTGGTATACCTGGATATCCTGTCTCTGCGATCACGACTTCTGAACTATTTGTTAAGCCAATTATCGAAAAAGCTTTGGGAGTCCAAACGGTAAGTCGCCACAAAGTCAAAGCCAGGTTAACAAGGAAGTTAGTATCTCAGTTCGGAAATGATGAATTCATAAGGCTTAGACTTGCACGTATTAGAGGGGACTTAGTTGCAACGGCTATCCAACGGGGTGCTGGAGTCATCATGTCATTAGTGGAAGCCGATGGCATAACTAAAATACCTAAACTATCGGAAGGGATCGATTCTGGGTCAGACATCGAAGTCGAGTTAATCAAGCATATAGATGAAATAAACAACACATTAGTTATGGTTGGAAGCCACGATTTAACAATAGATATATTGTCAAATTTACTTAAAAAACAAACGTTGAAATCAAAAATAACCTCATCTAACATTGGTTCGATAGCAGGCTTGATTGCTTTAAGCAAGGGTGAGGCTCATATAGCTGGATGTCATCTGCTCGAACCAATAACAGGTAATTACAATCTTGATTATGTAAAAAAACACATGCCGAAAATTCCTGTATCTGTAATAACGTTAGTTCATAGGGATCAAGGATTGATAGTGGAGGATGGAAACCCTTTAAACATTACTTCTATTGCTGACCTAACCAAGGAAGATGTTAGATACGTAAATCGCCAACGAGGTGCCGGCACAAGAGTACTTCTGGATTATGAATTATCTAAAAACAGAATTACTTCGGATCAAGTAAATGGCTACACAAAAGAAGAATATACTCATTTGGCAGTAGCGGCTGCAATAAAATCTAGAACAGTTAATGTTGGGTTAGGGATAAAGTCGGCTGCTATCACAATGGGACTAGGTTTTATCCCAATAGTAAAAGAGCGTTTTGACCTAGTAATACCAAGCGATCAGATTGAAATTGAACCAATAAAAACGATGCTGGAAATTATAAGAAGCGAACAATTTAAAATTGAAGTTAATGCTTTGGGCGGATACGACACTAAAGAGTCCGGAGACTTGGTCTGCAAATTATCAGAGCCAGTAAATAACAATGATTAAGCAAATGAGCTCTATCGTTTTAGCTGGAGGTAAAAGTCAAAGATATGGGTCTAATAAAGCAATCGCAGAGCTCGAAGGTAAGACTTTAATTTCTTTAAGTTTTAATGTATTGAACCCGCTAGTGAACGAATTAATTGTGGTGGTAGCAAGCCATGAACAAGCCAAGCTATTACCACTAGAAGATAAAGTGAAAGTAGTAGTTGACCAATATCCGAATTGTGGATCTTTAGGAGGTATATATAGTGGCCTGAATGAGATAAAAAATGAATGGGCTTTTGTTTCTGCCTGCGACATGCCTTTCCTAAATCAAAACTTAATAACAAATATGGCTGAACTAAGAGACGGACACGATATTGTAGCTCCAATAATTGAGAATAGACCCGAACCAACACACGCTATGTATCGGAAATCGTGCCTGAAGAGTATTAATAAACAATTAAATTCTGGTGAATTGAAAATCACGAGGTTTTATAACGAAATGAATGTGAAAGAGGTTCACTCGGACTTTATAGACAAAATTGACCCCGGCAGATGGAGTTTTTTTAATGTAAATACTCCAGAAGATATGATTAAGGCAAAGCAAAACTACCAGTTATCTAAATTGGATCACCACGATGAATACTCAAAGTAATGAAAGTAAACCAGCCAACAATCGACTAGACAACTATGATTCAGTAACTATTGAGCTGTTTGGAACCGCCAGATTATTGGCTGGAAAAAACAAAATTAGCATAACATACGATAATCCCACTCATTTATGGGAATTACTACGAAAACTTGCCGATATAGAGCCAAAACTAGTTGGTATCGTTATCTCAAATGATAGAAACTCACTAACCAAGAGCTTCATTTTGAATTTAAATGGAGACCGGTTTGTAACAGACATGAATGAAGTTGTTGTTTCTGGAGATAATGTTCTAATATTCTCTAGTCAATCCGGAGGGTAAAACGGTTCTAACTCCGAAAGGAGACAAAGATATGTTCAAAAGAAAAGGCTACCACGGTGTTGCTATGCTTGTAGACTTAGATGCCGGGACGTCTAAGCTAGAGAACATACCTGAAACAATATTACGACAATACATAGGTGGCACCGGTTTAGGAGCCTACTTTTTAAATAAATATTGTAAGGTTAATGCTGACCCATTCGGACCTGAAAATCCCCTGATATTTGTAACTAGCCCGCTAGTAGGCACTAAGATAACCACCTCTAGTAAATTTGCCATTGTCACAAAATCGCCACTTACTGGCTTTATAGGTGACTCTCTTGCGTCAAGTTATTTGGCTGTTGAGCTAAAAGCTTGCGGCTTCGATGCGTTAATCATCAGAGGTAAATGTGATGAAATATCGGTACTTAAAATCGAAGATCATAAGATTAAAGTAATTAAAATGAGCGAACTAGCCTTAAAAGACGTAACGGAAACAGAAAATACAGTCAAAAATACTTTTGGGAAACAATATAAAGTGGCGTGCATAGGCCCAGCTGGGGAAAACCTAGTTAGGTTTGCCAGTGTATCTAGTGACGGGGGCAGACAAGCAGGTAGAACGGGAGTAGGTGCGGTAATGGGATCAAAGCGCCTAAAAGCTATAGCCGTAAAAGGATCGCATAAAACCGAAATATATGACCCTAGTAAACTTGCTCAAATTAGATTAGATCTTGCAAAAAAAAGCGTAGGAACCGGCACTGAAAAATATAGAACATTAGGCACCATATCAAATGTATCTGTATTCAATCGACTTGAAATACTTCCAACTAACAACTTCCAGTTTGCATCTCACAAGAATGCAGATGCCATATCAGCTGAAACTTTGCATTCACAAAACTATGCAGGAAACGCTCACTGCGCCAATTGCACTATCGGATGTCAACATTTCATGTCTACTAATGATTCTGGTAAATCAATCAAAGGCCGTGTCGAATATGAATCAGCATTTGCGTTAGGCTCTTTAGTGGGGATCTCAGATCCAAATGTGTTAATTAGAGCAAGTTCTCTATGCGACCAACTCGGTTTAGACACTATCAGCACTGGAGTTACAGTAGCATGGGCTATTGAAACTATGGAGCGCGGATTACTATCAGAATATACGTCAGATCACACGTTAAGTTTCGGAGATGGCGAATCTTTAATTGCCATAATCAAATGTATTTCTCAACGTAAAGGGTTGGGAAATTTACTAGCTGAAGGAACCATGAGAGCCTCCCGCAAGATAGGAAATCGTTCTGAAGAATGGGCAATGCACGTTAAGGGTTTGGAAATGCCTGGTTATGAGCCTAGAGGCCTAAAAACAATGGCTCTAGCTTTGGCAGTGAGCACCAGAGGAGCTTGCCACAATAGATCATCAGCATATGAATCAGATTTCTCCGAGAAAGTGGATCGCTATAAAGTGAGTGAGGATCGAGGACGGATAACTGCTCAGAGCGAAGACTTTTCTGCGATTTTGGATTCAATGATTTGGTGTAAATTTATTCGCAAGGCTTTTAACAACTTTTACCAGGAGTCTGTAGAGGTTTTAAACTGTATTACCGGATGGGATATAACAGTTGAAGAATTAATTAAAACAGGTGAACGAATTAACAACTCCAAGAAATTATTTAATATCAGAGAGGGTTGGCAAAGACCGGATGATATATTACCTAAACGGATTTTCCAAGATAAACTCCACACCAACACAAATGAAGAAATGAATTTATCTGAACACGATTTAAATAAAATGATTGAGTCTTATTATAGTGCCCGCGAATGGAATAAAGACGGTACAATTCCTCACTCAAAAATATTAGAACTTAACCTCGACAACCTAGGTGCTAAAGTCCATCAATCGACTCCATAATGAATACAATATCAAGTGATAATGAAAACCTAAATGAACTTAAACTGGCTTTAGAAAAACATTTTCCTAGAGAACACAATCAATTGATGCCTGCTCTTCATTATGCGCATCACCAATATAACTATCTTCCTGAACCTGCTATAGAAGTCGTAGCACGTCATGTAAAAATTCCATTAAGTGAAGCTTACGGAGCAGTGACAAGCTACTCTGAGATGCGATTAGTAAAACCTAAAGAACATCTAATAAAAGTGTGTACTGGATTGAGTTGCAAAATAGCCAATAGCGATGATTTACTAAATATTGCACGACAGTTTGCCAATAAGCTTAATGATGTGGATGTTGAAGAAACAGCTTGCGGATTTTTATGCAGTGTGGCTCCAGCTGTCTGTATAGATGGAGCCTGGGCTGGAAAACTTGATCCGATCAACTTTAAAACAGCATTAAATAATTTAACTCAAAGGATTCATCAATCTTGATTAAAGAGTCTTTTTACAAACGATTACAAAATCAAGCGAAATCTGAACTTGCAGCCAAAGCAGATAAATACCGAGTTGTGGTGCAACTAGGCCACTGCTCTACTTCTTTGGGCGCCAAGGAAGTAGTTGAATCTTTTGACAAATATTTAACGTCTGATTCTTATTTGGTAGTTGCAGGTTGTGATGGTGCTTGCTTTAACGGCCCTACAGTTAGTGTCAGAAGCCCCGATGGAAGTATTGTAAGCCTTGATAATATGGATGCATCTATTGCTGTTCGAATTGCAACATTGATTGAAGGCAATGTGTCTCCTTTAAAATTCAAGGATGCCAACAATGTATTTATAGATGGACAGACTAGATTAGTACTTCAAACCTGTGGAGAAATTGATGCAGTTAACCTATCAGAGTATATTGAGACTAAAGGATATTATGGCTTATTTAAAGCCGTGTCATTAAGTCCGGATAAAGTTATTGACAGAGTCAAGAATTCCGGCCTAAGAGGACGCGGAGGCGCTTATTTCCCAACTGCATTGAAATGGAAAGGAGCAAGAAAAGCAAAAGGGGTAAATAAGTATATTGTTGTTAACTCAGAAGAAGGCGAACCTGGCGTTTTCAAAGACAGGCATCTTATGGAAGGAGTCCCACATAAAATTATTGAAGGAGCTCTTATCGCTGCATATGCAGTAGGAGCTAATAATATTTTTTTCTATATTAATGCTGAGGCCAATTTATCTTATGAACGAATGAACTTAGCTATAAAAGAAATGACATCTGGAGGTATTTTAAAAGATGGCATTATGGGATCTAAATGGCCAGTTAAAATAGAACTTAGAAGAGGAGCAGGAGGATATGTCTGCGGTGAGGAGACAACTCTTATAAATACTATGGAAGGTTATAGAAGAGAGCCTCGTTTAAGGCCTCCATTTCCTACTGAATCTGGATACCTAGACTCACCTACGATAATTAATAATGCTGAGACACTGGCAAACCTACCACATATTTTTTCAAGTCCAATTTCAGATTTCACAGCAATTGGAGTCGAGAATCAATCAGGCACCAAGCTAATAAGCCTCTCAGGAGCAGTTCGACGTACTGGCTTAGCCGAAGTTCCATTCGGTACGACGCTGAAATATTTAGTGAATCATATTGGTGGAGGGTTACCAGAGTCTAAGTCAGTCAAAGCAATTGGCATAGGTGGCCCTTCAAGCGGCCTTTTGCCACCAAGCTTAATTGATACAAAAATATCACCTGGGGCTTTAAATGAAGCCGGTATAATCCTAGGATCTGGCGGTGTAATTGTGCTAGACGACACTATCACAATCATAGATTTCATCAGACACTTGGCTGCTTACAATTCAGATGAATCATGTGGCAAGTGCACTCCTTGTCGAGAAGGAACCCCAAAACTTGTTGAATTGATTGATAAATTTATTAGTCAAAAAGCAACAAGCCATGATGTAAATGAGATCGAAAGCTTAGCAATGATAATAAAAGATTCCTCTTTGTGTGGGCTTGGTCAAGCCGCAGGAACTCCAGTTTTTTCATTAATACGCTTTTTTTACGATCAATTGTTAATTAAGGATAATTGAATATGAAATTTAACATTAGAACAATAACTTGCACGATTGGAGGCATTTTAATTGGAGTTGTAATAGGCTCCTTACTTGGAAAGGTGTATATAGGTACCATAATCGGAGTTACGCTCGCAGGAGCGCTATTCCTAACTTTTGGTCAAAATAAAACTCGCGATACCGATAACACAGATCAATAGGAGGCTCTTTAATCCTTTGTTAACGATAAATATCAACGGTAATCAACAAAAAGTGTCTGAAGGTATTTCTGTTTTAGACGCTATAAACGCATCCGATACATATATTAGCCAGCTTTGTAAAGACCCAGACATGAAAGCAATTGGAGCATGCAGAACTTGCTTAGTTAAAATTGATGGAGTCAAAGGATACCCAACTTCATGCTCAACTCCAGTAACCGATGGCATGACAATATGGACTGAGACATCGGATGTTAGAAATACTCGTGCCGGTGTTTTAGAACTAACACTTTCAATGTTGCCAAAGGAAAATGGCGATAATAATTTAAACAAAAATGCTCAAACTGATTATCAAGAATTATCCATTGCTTTAAAACATCATAAAATTAAAACTTCTAGGTGGGAGTCACGAGAAAGACAGGAAACTGACGAATCTAACCCAGTGTTTGATATTGCCATGAATGATTGCATATTATGTGGCCGGTGCGTCCAAGCTTGTCAAGATGGTCATCAATTTATTGGAGCTATAGATTTTCTTGGATCAGGCAACCTTAATAGCCGGATTGGCACTTTTGGGGACCGACCATTAATTGAATCGAATTGCACCACCTGTGGGCAATGCTTATCCGTATGTCCAACTGGTGCTATCAGGACTAAAACGGCACCACAAAACATCGTAAAAACCGTTAATACAACATGCCCATACTGTGGCGTAGGATGTGGGCTCAAAGCTAATGTGAGCTCATCTGACCAAATCATCGAAGTGATGGATGATCCTGAAAACCAATCTAGTTTGGGTATGCTCTGCGTCAAAGGTAGATTTGGCTACAATTTTGTACACCACAAAGATAGGCTAACACATCCTCTAATTCGTAAAAACGGAAAATTACAAGCAGTAGACTGGGATACAGCATTTGATTTTCTAGCAGAAAAACTATGGAAATATAGAGGTTCGGCTTTCGGTACTTTATGTAGCGCAAAAGCAACCAATGAAGACGGGTATGTGCAACAGAAATTTTCTCGTTTGATCATGAATTCAAACAATATAGATCATTGTACAAGGCTATGCCACTCTCCATCTGTATTAGCGATGTTAGAGTCCTTAGGTAGCGGTGCTACTAGTAACTCATACATTGACTACGAGGAAGCAGGATGTTTATTAATAATTGGTTCAGATGCAACATCTAACCATCCTGTCGCAGCTGCAAGGATGCGAAGAGCCGTAATAGAGAACGGCGCAAAACTTATAGTCATTAATCCAAGAAGGATAGAAATGTGTGACTACGCTAACGTGTGGCTTCGACCAAAACCTGGAACAGATGTGGCACTGCTAAATGGAATCGCGAAAGTTATCCTGGACCAAAAGTTAGCTAATCTTGACTTCATTATAAAACGTACTGAAAACTTTGATGAGTGGAAATCCGTTATTGATAAATACACCCTTGATTATGTAGAGAAAATTACCGGGGTGCCTAAAACCGATATTGTCTATGCAGCAAAAAGTTACGCAAACCCTCCATTTTCAGGGTCATGCCTTATATGGGGGATGGGAATAACCCAACACACCAATGGTACTGCTAATGCACATAGTCTGCTTAATTTGTCACTCGTGTCAGGACAATTAGGTAAGCCAGGTTCAGGCATTTCTCCACTCAGAGGACAAAATAACGTCCAAGGATGCGGAGATGCAGGATGTCTCCCTGACAATTTTCCAGGGTACCAACCCATAGAATCTGATGCTTACAAAAAATTCCAGCACGCTTGGGGTATGAATAATTTACCAAGTAAAAATGGGTTAGTTATAACTGAAATGGTTAAAGCCATTGACTCAGGTGAAATTAAGTCAATGTATGTTGTAGGTGAAAACCCTCTGTTATCTGAGCCTGACCTATCGCATACTGAAGAGACGTTTAAAAAATTAGATTTACTTATAGTGCAGGATATATTCATGCACGAAACAGCAGAATTAGCTGACATCGTGCTCCCAGCTACATCCTTTGCTGAGAAAAACGGCACGTTTACTAATAGTGAGAGAAGAGTACAAAGGGTGAAACAACTTGTACAACCTATTGGCGAAAGTCGTTCAGACTGGCAGATATTTTGCCAACTTGCGAATGTATTATCCAATCGTTATAAGTTAAATTTAAACGACCAATTCTCTTATAAAAATGCATCCGAAATATGGGATGAAATGGCTGGACTAACTCCGATGCTTAAAGGTATAAACTATGACCGTCTTAGTGCAGAAGGAGGGATTCAATGGCCTTGCCCCGACACTAATCACCCAGGTACTCGTTATTTATATCAGAACGATTTCCCAAGAGGCAACCGAGCAAAGTTCGTTCCATTTGAACAAGGAAAACCTGCCCAGGAGATGCCAACCAGAAAATTCCCATTGATTCTTAACACTGGTCGCACGCTTTACCACTGGCATGGCGGCACAATCACTAAAAGGTCTGACAACTTAATATCACATACCAGCGATCTTGAAGTTTCTATCAATATCAAAGATGGTTCCACTTATAACATCAAAAATGGTGACTGGATTAAAGTTACTTCCAGGCGCGGATCACTTATAGGTAAAGCAATTTTTGATAACAAAATGGAACCAGGCCAAGTTTTTGTCCCATTTACTAAGCTCAAAAACTCAGCTGCGAATTTTTTGACGAATTCTGCTCTAGATGAAAACTCTAAAATACCAGAATATAAAGTTTGTGCTGTTAATATACAAAAATCCAATTCTAAAAATATAATGGCGTAAAATATAAAAATGGCAGAAAAATTAACTGAAATACTTAGACCCAAGGCATCTTCTTATAAAGGCGGTCGCAAGGTATATCTTGTGGCATCCATGTTTGGTTTTCAAGGGATTCCAGATGACTTAAAATTAAAGCTGGAAACCTATTGGACCGATGTTAGAAACCAAATTGAAAATCTAGAACAATCCCTGACAAAAGTTACACGTGTATATCACGAAGGTGTATTTGAATCCGGCCAAAGCGGCCTAGACTCAGTAAACGATATTAATTCTTACGCTCATTCTTTTATAAATATTTTATGCAAATCTACTGCTACTCTCGAATCACTTGAAGATAAGAAGTTAGTACAAGAAGAATACGATTGGCGACTTTGCTCCTCTGCCGGACTTACTAGTGAAACAGTATATTCTTTAATTATAAAAAATTTAGAAGAATCCACTGTTAAAAGATGGGCTCATGCTTCAAAAGTAATCGACTCTACTATACCTAAAGACGAAGCTGCATTATTAATAGTAAATGAAAACCATAAAATACAATTCCCAGATGATATACAGGTTTTTTATATTTCACCTCCATCATTTGATGGCATCAAACGATGGGTTGACGACCAAATTAAATTAATGATGGATGCCCAACGTGAATCGACTAACGCAGCAGAACCTGAACCAGAGAAAGTTCCAGATGAAATCAAGGAAACTATTAACGAAACTAGTAACAAAACAGATGATGAAACCACCATTTATCCATATTGAAAAATTACTTTAGATAACATATATCAAAGTATAAGTTATTCAGAATACA
>QGNM01000007.1 GCA_003228095.2 Chloroflexota bacterium
ATCACGCATATATCCCATGAAAGCCTAGTATAGGCCTCATAAAAAACGATTGTCAACGCGTAAATCAGCTACTTAGACACATCCATCACTCACACTAAATTGATTAAGTTTATTTTCACGCAATAGAAAGCAGACATGTCTTATATAAAATTAATACTTAAGAAAGTTAAATTTGGCTAAGGGCTTCCATTGTGGTCGTCCCAATATCAGCCGGGCTTGGAACAATAAATGCGCCGGCTTTTTCTAATGATTTAACTTTTGATGAAGCGAGCGCTGCAGTGCCAGTGATAATAGCTCCAGCATGTCCCATACGTCGACCAGGAGGGGCGGTTTGACCAACAATTAGTGATATTACAGGTTTTGAAACATTAGACTGAATAAACTCTGCTGCCTCCTGCTCTTTAGTGCCTCCAATTTCTCCAATCATGACAATAGCATCAGTAGCTTCATCTTTTTCAAACAAACCGAGTACATCTACAAAATCTGAACCACTTACAGGGTCTCCGCCAATACCAACGCAAGTTGACTGGCCAATACCTAGTGGAGTTAGCTGACCCACTGCTTCATAAGTTAATGTGCCGCTTCTTGATACTACTCCCACTCGACCCGGGGCATAAACATGCCCAGGCATTATGCCAGCTTTAACCTTATCAATAGGTGAAATTATTCCAGGGCAATTTGGCCCAATCAATCGAGCCCCAGATCGGTTAACATATTCACAAACCTTTATAGCATCTGACACCGGTACTCCCTCAGTAATACAAATAACAATCTGAATCCCTGCATCAACGGCCTCTATAATGGCTTCTGCTGCAAAAGCTGGAGGAACGAAAACTAAGGACGTATTAGCATTTGTTTCGTCAACTCCTTGCTTCACTGTGTCATAAACTGGAACTTTCTCTTCAAACAACTGTCCTCCTTTTCCAGGAGTAACCCCAGCAACTACATTAGTTCCATAATCTATGCATCTAGCCGTATGGTAGCTTCCTTCTTTCCCCGTTATACCTTGAACTAATAATCTTGTGTCTTTTCTTACAAAAATACTCATTGTTTAAAATTAAGATAGAGACTTTATAGTCTTAGTCGCCTCAGTAAAATCATTTACTAGATGCACGCCTATCTTTGCTTCCTTTAAAATTTTTCTACCCTCATCTGCGTTGGTACCCAACATTCTGACTACAATCGGAGGTGTATGGGTTTTTCTCGATTTAGTAGCAGCAACTATTCCTTCTGCAACAACATCGCATCGCAATATTCCGCCAAATATATTAACAAAAACTTTTTTTACCCCTGAGTCCGACAACAGTATATCAACAGCTTTATGAACCTTATTAACATCTGCTCCACCTCCAACATCTAAAAAGTTTGCTGGTGTCGCCCCGGCGGCCATAATGACATCCATTGTTGCCATTGCTAAGCCAGCTCCATTCACCAAGCAACCGACATCTCCGTCTAGCTTCACGTAACTTAACCCGCTAGCTCTAGCCAAGTTCTCTATTTCAAGTTCTTGTCGAGAATCATAATTAAATGATTCATCTTTTTGCCTGAACAACGCATCGTCATCAATGCTGGCCTTCGCATCAATAGCTAATAATTGACCTTGAGAAGTAATTACTAACGGATTGATTTCTATCAAAGAACAATCAGTTTGGATAAAAGCATTGAAAGCGCCCAACAGAAGTTTGATAAATTGGCTATGGAATTCCCTGTCTAAACCTAAACCTATAGATAAGTTCCTTGCCTGGTAAGCCATTAGTCCAATATTCGGGTCTATCACTTCTTTTAATATCTTATCTGGGCTATCCTCTGCAACCTTCTCAATATCCATACCTCCAGCCTCACTTGCCATTACAATCACCCTTCCTAATCCACCATCAACAAGAATCGATAAGTATAGTTCTTTCGTTACATCTAAAGCTTCTTCAATTAATAGTTCATTAACAGGCACGCCTTCTGCTGTAGTTTGAATAGTTACTATGTTTCCAGATAACATTTGTTCAGCCACTGCCACGGCACTATCAACATCCTTAACCAATTTGACTCCTCCAGATTTTCCACGACCTCCTGCATGTACCTGGACTTTTACTACACAGTTACCTTCAAAGCTCTTGGCAATCCTGCGAACCTCGCTCAAACTAGAAGCTACTTCACCTCTAGGGACCGGCACTCCATACTTAGATAGTAATGCTTTTGCTTGATATTCATGCAGTTTCATAAATTAACTAATTACACCATTTCCTTCATTTCTATAAAGTTTGTTTGAAGCGGCGGAGGGAGTCGGATTCGAACCGACGGTACAATTGCTCGTACGCTGGTTTTCAAGACCAGTGCCTTAAACCACTCAGCCATCCCTCCAAATCATCATTTTATGTATTACTAGAGTAAGTAATATTACTTCTCCAATGTAAAACAATATAATCATACTGTATAAAACGTGTTAATTGAAACAAATATGTGCAATTAAAATTCCGTATTCCTTGACACTGGTTTTTACCGATTGTTACACTCACAAACTAGAATAGTAACGATAAAAAATAGGATCTAATTTGACTTCTTCTTCTTCTTCACACATAACGCTGACTAAATTCTGTGAAACTCAATATAAAGGTTCTGACACATATGATGGTCTTGAAGCAGTAATAAATGCTATCGCATCAGGCGCTTATGAGCTTGAAAGTCAAATTCGAAATGGGAATTTACTTGGAATGCTTGGCTCTACTGGTGATATAAATATACAAGGTGAGATTGTACAGCAATTAGATTCAATCAGTTCAGACACATTTGTGCGAAAATTTCAAGATTCGATGCACGTGGCAATGGTTGGGTGTGAAGAAATTGAACATCCGGTACTATTTGAAAATAGCGACCAGAGCGATCAGCATGATTATATTGTTTTAATGGACCCTTTGGATGGGTCATCTAATATAGACGTGGCTGTAAGCATCGGGTCTATATTTGGAATTTGGAAACGGCAAAACTCAAAGACCTTAAGTCCAGAGTCATTGCTTAGACCAGGAGCAGAACAAATTGGAGCTGTGTATGTTGTATATGGTTCTTGTACAGTTTTAGTAGTAGCAACACAGGATAAAGTAAATGAATTCACAATGAACCCCGCAAATGGAGAGTTTCATTTGACTTCAGCTGACATTAGCTATCCAAATAAAACTCCTTACTATAGTGTTAATGACGGGAATACAGCACGGTGGATTAATGGAATTGTGCAAGCCGTAGATGAACTGAGAGATGGACGCTCGCAAAGATACATTGGTTCTCTTGTAGCTGACTTTCACAGAAACCTCATAAAAGGTGGTGTTTTTCTATACACTGCGGATACCAAAAACACGGATGGCCGTCTAAGATTAATGTATGAAGCCAACCCTTTGGGATACGTCTCTGTGCAAGCTGGAGGAGCTGTTTCAGACGGGATGAATAATATCTTGGAAATTCAACCTGTTGAGCTCCATCAAAGAGTGCCATTAATTATCGGAGATAAGGGATTGGTAAATCAGGTTATTAAGACTATTAAATCTAGTTAATATTAACTTATTCCAGGAATTAAAAATGAAAAACAAAAGCTTAGAACAAATAGCCGCTTCCATAGTGGCTCCAGACAAAGGGATCTTAGCTGCTGATGAAAGTTCCCCAACGATAAAAAAGCGCTTCGATTCTATAAATGCGGAATCTACTGAAAAAAATCGTCGCGACTATCGTGAAATGTTATTCAAAACCAAAAATATTTCTCAATATATCAGTGGAGTCATTCTGTTTCATGAAACTATCTATCAAAAAGATTCCAATGGCAAACCTCTTGTTGAGGTTCTCACGGATCAGGGGATAGTCCCAGGAATCAAAGTTGATAAAGGGGCCAAGCCATTAGCAGGTCATCCGAATGAAACTATAACTGAAGGTTTAGATGGATTGAGAGAACGACTTGATGAGTATTCGAAAGCAGGTGCACAATTCACAAAATGGAGAGCCGTTATATCAATTGCAAATTCCATTCCATCTAATTACTGCATTCAAGCAAACGCACACGCTTTGGCTCGATATGCAAGCCTAAGTCAAGAGGCTGGGCTTGTGCCAATTATCGAGCCGGAAGTCTTAATGGATGGAGCCCACAATATAGACGAATGTTATAGAGTTACAGAATCTGTTTTAACAGAAGTTTATGCGCAGTTAGCAGATAGTAAGGTTGAACTTAAAGGCACGCTTTTAAAGCCAAATATGATTATGAGCGGAAAATCAGCCGTCAATCGTGCTACTCCTGAAGAAGTTGCTCAAGCCACAGTATCTTGTTTTCAAAATACGGTACCTTCCACAGTTCCAGGTATAGTTTTTCTTTCTGGCGGGCAAAGTGATAGTGAAGCAACAATTAATTTAGATGCTATTAATAGGCAGGCCAAAGAAACTGGCGCCCCTTGGCAATTAAGTTTTTCCTATGGTAGAGGGCTTCAATCAGCGCCATTAAATGCATGGAGAGGCAAAAAAGATAACATGGCAAAAGCACAAAATGTTTTTTTCCAAAGAGCCCTGTTAACTAGCGCAGCTCGGAATGGAGCATACGATATAGGCATGGAGGCAGTATAGAACTTCTAATAGCAACTCATAATGCAGGCAAATACCGGGAATTTGCTAGTGCCCTTCAGTCGATGAGGATAAATGCACTAAGTTTAAAGGCGCTAGGAATATCACAAAAAGTTGAAGAAACCGGACTTACTTTTCAAGAAAACGCGACACTCAAAGCTACCGAATATTACTCTATTAGCAATATTCCAACCCTAGCAGATGACTCGGGTCTAATTGTTGATGCTCTTAAAGGAGCCCCAGGAATCAGATCTGCTCGATATGCAGGGGAAAATGCGACTGATCAACAAAACCGAGATAAGCTTCTTTATGAAATGACAAACATTCCATTGCACATGCGAAAGGCTGCCTTCGTTTGCGCAATTGCAGTTATCGTATTGCCAAACAAAATTAAGGTGTTTCAAGGGAGAGTAAATGGCAGCATTGCCTCTGGAGAAACGGGTGCAATGGGTTTTGGATACGATTCAATATTTATCCCAAACGATGAGCAACGTACGATGGCTCAATTAACAGATTTAGAAAAAATAAAAATTAGCCATCGAGGCATTGCACTACGAAAAACTAGTAATTGGCTCAGAAACTCTCGTATATTAGAAGAAGGATAATTGTAGATTGAAGCGTAAAAAAGAAATAATAGACCAATTAAAACGGCCAATTAAAGATCTTAGGATATCAGTTACGGACCGCTGTAACTTCCGATGCGCTTATTGTATGCCAGCTGAAATATATGGGGAACGATACGAATTCCTCGATCAAGAAAAACTCCTAACATTTGAGGAGATTAACCGCGTCACACGACTGTTAGTAAGTCTTGGCGTTCGAAAAGTTAGAATAACTGGTGGAGAACCATTAGTAAGAAGGGATATTAATGTTTTAGTTAAGCTTATATCTAGCATAGATACTCTCTCAGATATAGCAATGACAACCAACGGTTATTTATTACCCAAAATGGCTCAATCACTTAAGACAGCTGGTCTTACGCGATTGACGGTTAGCCTGGACACTCTTGATGATGAAATTTTTCGAAAAATGAATGGACGTAACTTTGGAGTAGAAAGTGTGCTGCAAGGAATCGAAGCCGCTAGCAAAGCTGGATTTCATCCAATCAAAATTAACTCCGTTGTGCAAAAAGGAGTTAATGACCATACGATAACTACTTTAACTGAATATTTTCTAGAAAAAGGACACATCGTGCGTTTCATTGAATACATGGATGTAGGCACTCTCAATAACTGGAACATGAAACATGTAGTACCCGGAAACGAAATTGTTGCTAAAATCAACGAAACCATTCCGATTGAACCCATTGGCCCTCTCTATAAAGGTGAGGTAGCCAAGCGGTATCGGCAAAAAAATGGAACGGGAGAGATAGGCATTATTGCTTCCGTCACAAATCCATTCTGCGGTGATTGTACTAGGCTACGACTTTCTCCAGAAGGTAGTTTATACACCTGTCTATTCGGATCAAAGGGTACAGACCTAAGGACACCTTTAAGAGATGGCGCGTCAGACCCAGAACTTGTTGAAATAATTTCTAATACATGGCTCAGCAGGAACGATAGATACTCTGAGACACGTAGCGTCAATGCTAGTAATAGTAATAACAAAAAGGTCGAAATGTATCATATAGGCGGATAAGTAAAAATATAAATCAATGAGTGCAAAGTGATAGACATATATACAGATGGAGCATGTTCAGGCAACCCAGGGCCAGGGGGTTGGGGTGCCGTTGTCATTATTGAAGGGCAACAAACTATCTTGAAAGGTGGGGTAGGTGACACGACCAATAATCGTATGGAGTTGATTGCTGTTATTGAAGGACTGAAGTGCCTATCACCTAAATCAAACGTAACTGTACATACTGATAGCACTTATATAACCAACACAATGACAAAAGGGTGGCGAAGAAAAGCTAATAACGACCTTTGGCAAGAATTAGATGCTGTGGTATCCAAACAATCCGTAACATGGGAGTGGGTCCGAGGGCATTCTGGAAATCCTCTCAATGAACTAGCTGATTCAATAGCTTTCAAAGAATCGCAATCACGAATCACACAAAAAACGCAGAGTCCAACAAAAAAAAACCGAATGCAGATTGATGGCAAATTAAGTCATGTGGATGATACAGGTAATGCAAGTATGGTAGATGTTAGTTTAAAAGCCACCACTTTTAGGATAGCAAAAGCCGAAGGGTGGGTTTACATGAAGCCTTCAACTCTTGCATTAATTAAAGAAAATGCAATTAGCAAGGGTGATGTTTTAAGCGTAGCTAAAGTAGCCGGAATAATGGCTTCTAAAAAAACCTCTGATTTAATTCCATTATGTCACCCAATTCCAGTAGATAAAGTTTCGCTAGAACTGTCAATCGATGAAAATGAAAATGCTATCCATGTTATTTCAGAAGTTTCAACAAATGGTAAAACTGGGGTTGAGATGGAGGCTTTAATGGCTGTTTCAATTTCGTGTTTAACAATCTACGACATGTGCAAATCTGTTGAACGAACAATAAAGATAGATGGCATTAGATTGTTAAAAAAGACGGGTGGCAAGCATACCTACAGCGTATGACTCCTAGTATTTCAATAAAAATTAATAAGATTTAATTATGATCAATCCTTCTGAATTAAGAGGTTTAATACCTCGATTATCAAAAAGAAGAAAACTTAATACTCCTAAATTAATTGTTTTAGGGATTGGAAATCCTGGAAACGAATATCACAATACGCGGCATAACGCAGGGTTTTGGGCGATAAAAACAATAATTGATAAATACCAATTAGACTTGAATTCAAATAAGACTTCGTATGATTCCTGGATAGGTAAGCTATATAGCGAAACAATAGTAATTGGAAAATCAAAAACTTATATGAATGATAGCGGCTTGGCGGCAAAAGCCTTACTTAAAGAGTACAAGGCGTCTTCAAAGTGCTTATTAGTAATCTATGATGATATGGATATCGAGCCAGGTAATATTAGATTGAAAAAGCAGGGTGGCCCTGGCGGACACAACGGCATGAAATCCATCATCGAACGTATCGGAACTAATGATTTTCCAAGGTTAAGAATTGGAATTGGACGCCCATCAAGATACCAAGATACTGTATCTTATGTTTTATCTAGCCCGCGTACAACAGAATCCCAAGCAATAGCATTAATCTTGGATCAAACTGATGAAATTTTAAATGGCATCGTATCCAAAGGGTTAAATGCAACAATGGAGTGGACTAATAGGTCTTAAGTAAAATCAACTGCTATACGATTTTAACGACTAAATCTTTCAACTTCAGACAAAATCATTTCTTTGCCGTTACCACCAAGTACAAGTACAGTCCCGTCATTCAACATTACAGAAGCATGTCTAAATCTTGGTTCTTCCATATTAGCCAAAACTGCCCAGGTATCGGTTTCCGGGTCATATATTTCAGATGAACTTCGATTACCCATACCCCCAGCAACGATTACCTTGCCGTCTGCTGTAATTACAGCTGTATGTTGTCCTCGAGGCTCTGATAAATCTGGAGTCCTTGTCCATGTGTTAGCTGCCGGATCAAATATCTCAGCATTATTTCTCTTTCCTCGACCACCAACCACCAATACTCGTCCATCTTGCAATAAGGTCGCCGTATGGGAATGTCTGCTTATTGCCATTGGTGAAGCGGTTGTCCAAGTGTCTGATTCGGAGTCATAAATTTCGGCTGATTTAAGATAAGGGCCATCTTCCTTACCGCCTCCAGTTACTAGCACCCTTCCGTCTTGCAATACAGTAACGGTATGATTAGCCCTTTTATCAACCAGAGAAGATATTTCTGTCCAAGTGTCAGTTGCTGGATCATATATCTCGGCCGTTTTATGCAGGCCATAGTTCACGTTGTAACCCCCGGACACAAAAAACCTTCCATCACTCAAAACCGCTCCTTTAACTTCGTCTCTGGGTTCTAACATAGGTGCTATAGATTCAAATTCTCCTGTTGCAGAATCCCATATCTCTGCATCAGGATATGCATGAGTTAGAATACCTCTGCCTCCAGCGACTATAACCCTTCCATCAGGCAGCAGCCCCGATGCAAAAGCATATCGGTTTATAGCCATCACGCCAGTAAATGTCCAAGTATCTGCGCTCGGGTCATATATTTCTGCGGTTTCAAAAATATATGTGTTATGGCTTGTTTTCTCCCCAAGTCCTTTGCCTCCCATCACCAATACTTTTCCATCATCTAGCAAAATTGCCGAGTGTTGTATTCGGAAATTTTTCATATCTGCGACCCGTACAAATTCACCAGGCGGCGTAGACTCAGATGAACCGCTATCTGAAACTTCTTCTTCTTGTTGATTGTTATTTGTCGGATTTGTCACCTCCGGATCACCGGAAGAACCACAAGAATAACTGAAAACAAAAAGAGCACATAACGTTACAATTAAAAATAAAACTTTCATATTTGACTCGCTTTTTATGGTGTAAACAACTCTGTTTCAGCCAGTAGCCCCTCTTTACTATTGCCGCCAATGACTAAAATTTTTCCACTGTCTAGTACGATCATCTGATGTCGATACCGAGTATCATGCATATCCAGGGTTCTTGTCCAGTTGCCTGTATCATGGTTAAATATTTCGCCTGAAATTCTTAAACCTATGCCACCCGTAACCAACACTCTTCCATCTTGCATTAATATTGCAGAAGCCTCAGACCTTGGTATTTCAGTATTTCCTACCTTAGTCCAAATATCGGTTATAGGGTTGTAAATTTCAGTAGTTAATTTTTTCCCACGACCGCCCACTATTAGAACATTTCCGTCTGAAAGTTTTACGGCGCTATGCGAAGCCCGGCCTGTACTCATCTCTGCGGTGGGCGCCCAAGTATCAGTTGTTGGATCGTAAATCTCACTAGTTTTTTCGTACGGTGGATCCAGCTTTCCACCTCCAGTAACTAACACTCTCCCATCATCAAGCAGAGTTGCGGTGTGTCGCGCTCTGGCCACCGACATAGGCGCAGCTTCAGACCATTTACCGGTAGAAGGATCCCAGATTTCTGCAGTTACCTCCATGGCATAATCTCTTTCTTCGCCACCCATAATCAATACACGTCCATCATTTAGAGTTAGGCATGGCATGTAATCGCGTCCTGTATTTAAGTTTCCAGTCTGAGACCACTCTCCCGTTTCAGGGTCCCAAACTTCAGCTGTAGCCATGGCCATATTAAGTTTTCCTCTTCCTCCGGCAGCTAAAACTTTTCCGTCCTGTAATAAAGAGGCACAAAGATCATGACGTTGATCCACCATAGATCCAGTCAAGCTCCATTCATCGGAATCAGAGTTATAAAGTTCAGCTGACTCATAAATCGTATTGTTCAGATTGGCTCCTGGGCCACGTCCGCCTACCACAAAGACTCGACCATCGGACAATTTAATTGCACTATGTAATTGCCTGGCAGCTTTCATTTCATCAACGAGAACAAACTCGCCTTGAGACCCCTCTGGCGCAGGCATTTCACCACTTTCAATCACTACTGAATCGCTCGGGTCACTGACGCCAACAGAGTCGCCTGATTCTGAATTGCCTCCACACCCATTAATTACAATCAATAAGCCTACTGCCCAAACTAAAGCGATCAACTTGATAACGCTATAACTTCGTATATTTAATATTCTTAAACTCGTTCGCATCTTTACTCCAAGAAACAATGGTTTCTGCTTTAAAAAAATTTATTTATTTATTTATTTATTAAAAGTAATGTATATAATTTGAATCTACAGATAAATTACTAAATAATATGTGTTGGATTTTAACGATACGTTAAGCAGCTTACAAGTTAACTGCAAACTTAATGCCCAAATTTACAAAATAACTAATGGTCAAATATAAAAAATAATAAAATGAAATTATCAAACGATGAAGTAAGACATATAGCTAGTCTTGCAAAAGTTGGAATGACCGAAGAGGAGTTTGAGGTCATTGGAGCTCAACTTTCGCAAATACTAGAGCAGTTCCAATCACTAAGTACATTAGATACCGAAAATTCCGAAACCACAGCTCACCCAACGAGCCTTAACACAGTTTTAAGAAATGACGAAATAATAAATCCAAAAGCAGGTAAAGACATGTTAAATAATGTCCCAAGAAAGGAACATGGTTTTGTTCGAGTAAGGTCGGTGATCGAATAAAATGACTTTACCAAATCCTTGGTCCCTAACAATTTCAGAAGCCCATCGTCTATTGGTCAATAAAGAATTATCTGCAGTCGAACTTACCGAGTCCGTTATAGAACGTATAAAGCATACAGATTCAAAAATTAACTCTTTTATCACGATTACTGAAGAATCAGCCCTTGAATCTGCCGCAAATGCAGATTCAATTATTTCCAAAGGTGAAGCATCCATGTTGACTGGTATACCTTTCCAAGCCAAGGATAATATCTGCACAACTGGAATTAACACCACATGCGCTTCAAAAATGCTCGAGAATTTCAGGCCAAATTATGATGCTACTGCCATAACTAAACTTAAGTCAGAAGGAGCAGTACTTTTAGGTAAAGGCAATCTAGATGAATTCGCTATGGGATCTTCAACCGAGAATTCTGTGTTTTTCCCAACCAAAAACCCCCATGACCTTAGCGCTGTACCAGGCGGTAGCAGCGGCGGTCCGGCTGCTTCTGTGAGCGCAGAACAATGTCTTTTTTCCATTGGATCTGACACCGGCGGTAGCGTGCGTCAACCAGCCTCATTTTGCGGGGTAGTCGGATTAAAACCAACCTATGGACGTGTCAGTCGTTTTGGACTAGTTGCTTTTGCAAGCTCCTTAGATCAAATAGGACCATTGACTAAAAATGTGGAGGATTCAGCTTTTGTGTTAGAAGCAATCTCGGGTAATGATCCAAAAGATAGCACATCGAATACAGAGGATGTTCCTAACTATAGTAAATATTTAAACGACGATATAAAAGGCCTAAAAATTGGAGTTCCAAAAGAATACTTCGTCGACGAAATGGATTCAGCTGTGGCAAGCACTGTAAGGTCGTCTATCAAAATACTAGAAGAACTTGGTGCTGATATTTCAGAGGTATCTCTCCCGCACACTTCCTATGCACTAGCTGTCTACTATATTATCGCTCCGGCAGAAGCGTCTTCAAATTTATCTAGATATGATGGAGTGAAATTTGGTTACTCTCATTCCGAATCTACTGATATTTGGGATGCTCTTGAAAAAACAAGGCAACACGGATTTGGGCCTGAGGTTAAAAGGCGTATTTTGCTAGGCACCTACGCTCTGTCATCCGGATATTACGACGCTTATTATTTAAAGGCACAAAAAGTTAGGTCACTAATACGACAAGATTTCGTAAACGTATTCAAGGATGTGGATATTCTGATAGCCCCATCAACTCCAACAGTAGCTTTCCCCTTGGGAGAAAAAACATCAGACCCGGTACAAATGTATCTGAACGACATCTTTACGATTCCCGCAAATATTGCAGGAATTCCAGCGATCTCTATACCAGCAGGGTTAATAAAAAATATGCCGATCGGCGTGCAATTAATGGGCTCACATCATTCAGAAAAAATGCTACTAAAAACTGCACATGCTTATGAAACAGCCGCCAATCATGGCTTTTTAAAGCCCTCGATTTAGGAGTCGATTATGAAAGAACTGTCAGGTAAAGTCGCAATAGTAACAGGCGCAGGTAGAATGAGAGGAATAGGAAGAGCTACTGCTGTTAGATTGGCTGAACTAGGTGCACACGTAGTTGTAACAGGCACAGGCCGGAATCCTAAAACATTCCCTGATGATGAGAAAAAAGCTAATTGGAAAGACATAGAAAGTACAGCTGATCAGGTCCGTGCTCATGGAGTAAAAGCTTTAACTTTAATAGTAGATGTTACCGATCAAACTCAAGTTGAAAACATGATCAATGCGACTATTTCTGAGTTTAGCCACGTCGATATTCTTATTAACAACGCTGCGGCTCCTATCGGCGACGATAGAGTTCCAATAATCGAAGTTCAACCTGATGTGTTCCAGCGAGTTATTGATATAAAAATACGGGGCACTTATCTATGTACTCAAGCATTCCTAAAAGCAAATCTAAAACAAAATAATGGAGGTAAAATAGTAAACATCTCCTCAACTGCAGGGAAGCGCGGGGTTCCAAATACTTTTGCTTATAACGCTGCTAATTTTGCGATAGTTGGAATGACGCAATCAGCTGCGAAGGAATTGGGGCCAAATAATATTAATGTTAATTGTGTTTGCCCTGGTGCGACGGAAACCGCTAGGATGGATGAGCTGCAAAAACGTGGTCAAATGGACATAATTGCTGAGCAAACTCCGATAGGGCGTAATGGGACTGATGAAGAAGTAGGACATTTGGTAGCACACCTGTGTACAGAAGCAACCAGCTGGATAACCGGACAATCTATCAATATAAATGGCGGAACAGTAGTCGAACACTAATATATTAAAACTTATATTAATTTTAATAGTAATTAATTCAGGTCAATAAGGAAAACACATATGGATCTCAAATTAAATGGGAAAAATGCCTTAATTACAGGTGGGAGTAGGGGCCTAGGAAGGGAGTGTGCGCTGTCGCTAGCTAATGAAGGAGTCAATGTTGCAATTTGTGGACGTACTCCTGAGACACTGAAAAAAACGAAGACGGATTTAAAAACTACTGGAGCAAAAGTAATAACGATTGTCGGCGATATTTCAGTACCTGACAAAGCTAAAGAAATTCATGCAGAAGCCACTTCAGAATTAGGACATATAGACATTCTGGTCAACAATGTTGGTGGTACTCTTTCAAGAGAGGACATCTCAGGTACAAATCTAGATGACTTCAGGGGTACTTTCGATATAAACCTCTTCGGCGGCTATGAATTAATGAGATTAGTGATACCACACATGCAAAAACAGTCGTGGGGACGAATTATAAATATTGCTTCGATTTGGGGCCGTGAATATGGAGGCAATATATCCTACATGTCAGCCAAGGCGGCTCTCATAGGAGCCACAAAGCATGCCGCAGTTTCGCTTGGAAAATATGGCATTTTGGTGAACAGTATCGCGCCTGGATCGATAGCACATCCACAAGGATCCTGGGAAAGATTTCAAAATAACAATCCACCAGAAGTTGTAGAAAAATTTATAAAGGACAATCTTCCTCTAGGCAAATTTGGATGGCCTGAACCTGTTGGTGACTTAGTAGCTTTTCTATCCTCGGATCGGGCAGGCACAATAACAGGCACTTGTATTCCAGTTGATGGTGGCCAAGGAATCTCCATGATATAAAGTTCTATATCTGTGCTCGTGTTTTTCCGATTACCTCTTTATTGTACAAATTTTCAGGCATTTTCCCGGAAAGCACATCAGATATTGAACCTGCAGCTCTTGATTGAAGCTCAACTGTAGATTCAGGTGAGTAGAAAGCTACATGCGGTGACACAATGACATTATTCATTTTAAATAGTTTGTTGTCTTTTTCCGGTTGATCTGATTCCAGCACATCAAGTCCAGCTCCAGCAATCTCACCTGATTCTAATGCGCTAATTAAAGCAGTTTCATCAATAAGTGGGCCTCTGGCACAATTTATAATAAAGCAGTTTTTCTTCATGATTTTGAACTCATTAATACTAATCATTCCTTTAGTTTTATTATTGAGAGGAGAGTGGATTGTGACGAAATCAGATTTTTCCAGTAGGTCTTTTATAGGAACAATATCTATGTTTTTACCAACTGAATCACCTGTGACAAAAGGATCTGTAACTAACACTTGCATCCCGAAAGCTTTGGCTTTCTCGGCAACATTACGGCCAATACGACCAAACCCTATTACACCTATCGTGCTGCCTCGCAGCCTATTCATAGGTAAATTCAAATCTACCGAACCCCATCCTTCCACCTTTGTATTGTAGTCAAAGTTGATCACCTGTCGATTCCAGGCAAGCAAAAATGAAAAAACATGATCCGCAACCTCATCAACACAATAATCGGGAACATACGTCACAGCAATGCCTAACTCAGTAGCTTTATTAACAGCAATGTTATCTACTCCTACTCCATATCTTGCAATTACTTTTAGATTAGGTGCGTTCTCCATAACCTTATCTGTAACTTTTGCAAAGCAGGTCAATATCCCATCAACGTCACTAGCTAATGCGGTTAAAGTTTCTTCACTTCCATCAGGAGCAATAACCAACTGAATATCATTTGGCCGTAGAACTTTTTTCTCTGGTTCTAAATTTGGCCAAACATAATCAGTTATCAAAATTTTCATACTTTTTGACATCATTTCCCTTAGTTTCAGATCTCACATAACTATAATTTAAAATTCATCCTCTTAAACTGACATCCCTCAACGAATAGGTCGAAGAAATCTTCAGTTGTCTCCAATTCTATATGTTCCACTTTCAACACCAAGTCTTCTATACGACTTCTTAATTTACCTGACAGTAGCATAATCGTCGCTCCCTCCAGTGAGGCATTACCAACCTTTTCAATATTTTCCAAATTAACATCTGCCAAGAAGCCAATTTCGATAGCATTTTTTTCATTTATATAATTTGCAAAACCGCCAGCTAAATAAAATTTAGCAAGATCGGTAATTGGCTGTCCAAATTCACGCAAAACAATCCATTGCCCACAATAATTTGCTGATTTTGCTTGTGATAAGGCCGATATATCTGCTCTAGATAATGTTAATTCTTGTTCACTGGCAAAGGTGAATTCATATTCTCCATTTTTAAATACGCCCAATTCAGTCATTTTTTCTGTTCTTCTCAATTCAGCTAGCAAATCAATTAAACCTGATCCACATATACCTTCTGGATCTATGTCACCGATTGTGTCGATTTCTATGTCAGCATCACCTATTTTGACTGCCTCAACTGCTCCTTCATATCCTGCCATTCCGAATTTAATTTCCCCACCTTCAAAAGCAGGCCCTGCAGGACACGAAGCTGCTAAAATCCGATCCCTGTTTCCAATAATTACTTCAGTATTTGTTCCAATGTCAACTAACATAACATTTTCTTCCATTTCATCCATTCCGATAGCCAAAAGGTCTGCCGAAACATCAGAACCGACATGGCTTGCAATTAAAGGTCCTCCGTAAATGTTGGCCTTTGGAAAAATCCTAATCCCAAGATCTTCAGCAAGAATATTTAAAGCTGTTGACTTACGCTCGCCTTCAATAAATTCCTGTTCTATTTTTGACTTATAAGGCTTCTCTCCAATTGATTGCACGTCAACTCCAAATACCATGTCTCTCATGGTAGAGTTACCAACCAATACCACTTCGTATATCCGCCTTCTGTGTAAATTGAGCTTGCGGCACATGTCTCCTATTTCAAAATTGATCGATGACAGAATAACTTTTCTTAATTCACCCTGATATGGTCCACCATCGTAAGAAATTCGATTCATCACATCACTGCCACCAAACTTTTGTGGGTTTTCAAAGGAAGCCGTATAGATAGTGACATGTTTTTCCATATCAACTAAATTCATTGCTACAGTGGTTGTCCCTAAATCTATAGCTAAGCCGAATATAGAACCTTTATATTCCTCTAGTTTACGGTCTCCATAACACACAAAATTATCAACTTTACAAGTGATAGGATCAGCTGTGATTTTCCGGTTGATTGAAGTAGTAAGGATTTTAGGCTGTCGTCTCAACACTGAAAACTCTAGGTTTGTTGAAGGGTCCGAGATTTTTGCCTGACATGCAAGCCTATATCTATCTTTCAGGAATTTTTCTGATTCTGTTCTATGTGTTAAAGCGTCAGCACCTTGTTTAATCTCAACAATACACTCATGGCACTCACCGGTTCTTCCACAAGAAGTTGGAACTCTTATCTTTAGGTCATCTGCATAATCAAAGACTGTTTTGCCTTGATCCAGAGGTATCTTTTTTGAGCCATGGATTAGTGGAGACAAATTAATTCAAACTCTTTGTACGCAAATGTTCTATCTCATATTGTTCTATCAATCCCATGCTCCCCTATAATCAAGTTCATCACTACCGATACACAAAGCCATTTTACCTTTTCCATCTACAAAGTCTTGATTGCGACATCCAAATTTGGCCGTGCATCTATTTTTAACATTTTTGTAGGGACAACGTTTTTTAGAAATGTCAGTGGCAGAGTCTGAAATGCTTTGATAAATCTTCTGTAATTTATTAATACTTGACTCATAGCGAGCTTTATTCATTTTATTTTCGTCGTTCACGCTTTACCTTTTAATATTTCTCAGTGCGAGAATTGAGTATGCCCGATTCTGTGATTAATTCTGCCACCAATTCTTCCTGACGATAAGCCATAACATGCACTCCGCTAACTCCTTTTATTTCGAGCACCTCTTCGATAATTTCCAAACATATTTTCTTTCCTTCATTCGCCTGACTTTGTGCCCCCTTCAGTCTCTTTATAACCACATCCGGTATTACTACTCCAGGCACATTAGATCTAATCCATTCAGCTGACTTAGCCGATTTTAATGGGCCAACTCCTATCAGTACAAAGACTTTATCAGTTAATCCCATATCATTTACTTCTTGCATGTAGGCTTTTAATCTGGCCACGTTAAAACAATACTGTGTTTGAATAAATTGCGCACCAGCATCAATCTTCTTCTTTAACCTCAAAGGCCGAAAATCAAAAGGAGGTACAAAAGGGTTGGCTGCTGCGCCTAAAAACAACTGTGGGTTCGTATCAAGTTTTCTACCAGAAAGAAACGTTCCTTTTTCTTTCATTCTCTTTGCTGTCTTTAGTAAGGTAATGGAATCTAGATCAAAGACTGGTTTTGCATCTGGATGGTCTCCAGCTTGAACTCCATCTCCTGTTAAACACAATATGTTTTTTATGCCTAGCGCTGATGCTCCTAACAAATCGCCCTGAATCGCAATCCTATTCCTATCCCTACAAGACATCTGCATAACCGGCTCATACCCAGCCTTTGATAATAACGCAGATGTAGCGAAACTAGACATGTGCACATTGGCTCCGGCAGCATCAGTAGTATTTATAGCGTCACAAAGAGTAGCAAGAACCAAAGCGTTTTCATATACCGAATCAGGTGACGCGCTATCGGGTGGATTTAGTTCCGCAGTAACTGCTATTCTGCCAGAGCGTAAAACTCGTTCTAATCTTGATTGCCCTTCAGCTTGACCACTCATCTTGAATTATCTCCATTCTGCCCGACAACTCGTTTACCCATGCAGATGTACCTTGTAATCGACGATCTAATGGAGCCATGATTACATTTATTTTAGATCCATGTACCGACATTTGCTTCGATCTTTCCCAGGCATTTACCCATACGCACGCCATTTCAGGTTTAATTTCGCAATTACCATTGTTTCTAACGCCGCCGCAAGGTCCGTTTCGCAAATTTTTTGGACAAGTCATTGGGCAGGTCATGCCCGTATTGTGCAATACACATTGCCCACACATCTGACAATCAAATACAGGTTTTTTAAATAATTGTTCAGTGATAATTAACGATCTTTGAATCATACGACTCCGTAAAATAAGAGGTTTTGAGAGGTTTAAAAAGATCGCTGTTACCCGATAAAAGTGTTCGAGTAAAGCTGGGTATGATTGAAATAGTCTCATAATAAGCTGGATTCACTAAATATAAACTGGTTTCACTAAATGCATTAACTTATTTATATAAACAGTTTGTCGAGACGATTTTATTTAACTAGAACCATCTCTTTTACTAAATCAACGCATTCCATCGCGTCTTTACCATAGCCGTCCGCACCCATGTCTTCAGCAAATTCCTGGGTTACTGGAGCTCCTCCTATTATCATTTTAAATTCTTCACGAATACCATTCTCTTCAAAAAATTCTATTGTCCGGCCCATATTTGGCATTGTAGTAGTTAATAATGCTGACATGCCAACAACTTGAGCTTTATGTTTAAGAGCTGCATCCATGAATTCATCAGGTTTTGTATCAACCCCGAGATCCTCCACTACAAACCCTGCTCCCCTTAACATCATTATGCACAAGTTTTTGCCAATATCATGTAAATCACCTTTGACTGTCCCCATAACCACGATCCCCATGGGTTTCACGCCTGAAGCTGATAAAACAGGTTCAATATAAACCATGCCTGCTTTCATGGCTCTCGCAGCAATTAAAACTTCAGGAACGAATATAATATTATCTCGAAACTTAATCCCTACTATTGCCATGCCTGATATCAATCCATTATCAAGAACATCATTAGCTGAATAGCCTTCATCGAGCGCCTTTTTTGTTAATTCATCAATTTTTCCTTTATTTCCATATATAAGGTTGAATGCCATTTCCTGCATAAGCATGTCATCTTTTTCAAATAACTCTTTAATATGGTTCTGTTCAAAAGACTTGGATATGTATTGCATCTCCCCAAGCAATCCTTCATGGATTATTGCCATTTATGTTGTCTCCTCATAAGGCTTTAGTAGCACACTTAAAATGTTACTTAGATTTACAGCTATCATTTTACTACTAGCTGGCCCTGGTTATAAGCCTTTATGTAATCCATGCAAAACTCGTCTTCACCCAAAAGCATATTCCGTGCAAATCGATGCGGTTCAATATCTAGATCTAAAGATGAAGCTTTAATCAAATTAGTTTGTACGGGATCTACAATTCCGCTATCAACACCGGCCTCCAAGGAAAGCTTTATGAATGTCTCATTAATGATCTTTCTCTTTGGGAGTCCGAATGAGACATTACTAAGCCCACCGGTAATTTTAATGGCGTCACCTTTTTCTTCCCTCAGCATCTTAACAGCGTTTAAATAATCCGTTCCAAAAGAACTGTCAACAGAAATCGGGAATACTAAAAGGTCTACAAACATATCTTCTTCTTTTACCCCCCTGCGCTCAGCCTCTTCTAATAACCTTAAAACATTTTCTACCCTTTCAATGTCATTTTTGGGCATCTGCGACTCACCAGCAGCTGTAATTATGGTTTTTGTACCGTATTTTTCTACAAGGTCAAATGTCTCAAGCCTTTCAAGTGCAACTGAATTTATTAAGGTGTTATCCTGGGAAGAGTCTATCTCTGAAAGTCCAGCTGCAATAATTTCAGAATTAGAGGAGTCAATACTTAGGGGCACGGTGGAGGTTTCCTGCACCGTATTTACAAGCCACCGCATAGATTCTTTTTGTATGTCTAACTTGTATGATACTTCATCAACATTTAGATCAAGAAAATCAGCCCCGGCACTTATCTGACGCAAGACCTCTCCTTGAATAAAAGAGGCGCATTCACGTTGTTTGTTTTTATTTCCATTAATAGCTTCTAAAACCGCTATCATGAAATGTTTTATTTGGCCTTGTTCATAGGGTTGGGTTTTCTTAAACCAATCGGGAACAGGTATGTTTCTTGTATTACCGTCATTATCTATATACAGGATTGCTTCAGCGCCATTTTCTAAAGTTTTATGTCTTTTCCCATCCCGCAAAACAATCCTGCTAGTATGAATATTTTCGCCAATAACTACAAAGTTTTCATTTATTGAAGTCAATTTGATTTATTACCTTTTTTCCATTCACGGACTGCTTTGGGTATTTCCATAAGGTTCTCTAGTCGTGTAGCTAAAGGAATAGCGCATTCAGGAGCTATCATATCTACTCCGGCTTCCAAGCATTTGTTAACTTCTTTCCGAACATCTTCAGGGCCCTTAGAATACAAAGTTACTGGATTGTTTATATTACCAACAAGTCCAATTCTTCCATTAGCAATTTTTACTGCCTCAGCGGGATCGTTCTTCGAGTCAAAATGAAAACTTGCCATTCCACTCTCAGCAATATGATCTAGCCTATCTAAGGTATATCCACAAATATGCAATATCAATGGAACTTCCAACCTCTCAGCCATTTCTTGATGAAGTTCTAAGAGAAATCTACTGTAATATTCTCCAGAAACCAGATCTCCTGTTGCATGATCAGGAAACGTTAAAACATCAGCTCCTGCTGCAATCTGAGCTAAACCAAAAAGAACTGAAATCTCTTTGAGTTTATCTAATGCTCGTTTAGTCATTTCAGGGTCATCTATGGTCATCAACAAGAATTTCTCAACCCCAAAAACATGATACGCCAGAGTCCAGGGGCCCATCGTCTTACCAACGATAGCCACTTCTTTTTTAAAATTTTGTGCCAAGATTTCAATGGATCTAATAATAGTTGAGGTGTCTTTATGTTCTAAGAATCCTGAAGGTATTTTCACATCTTCGGGAGTATCCCAAATTGGATTACCCATACGTACGGTCGGCCAATTGTCTTTCTGTTCCCACTGCATTTCACAACCCAGCGCCGAAGATTCTTGTATTATCGAAAAATACGGGGATATAGAGTCAAATCCTAATTCAGTGTATCCAGTAGCAGCAAGGCTAGCATTTAGTTCAGGATTCCTGTTAGCTTCAGGGAAGGGCGCACCCACCAAATCCATTAGCTCGACAGTAGCTATATTTGTCGGATTACATACAGGAGTTCGATCAACTTTTCTCCCAGCTAACGCTGCCAAGACTCGATCACGTGAATTCATTTTTTCCTTTATTAAAGACAAAATATTTTCCTTATTAATGTGAACATATTACAAATTTCTTATTTTTTATAAACAACTTATTAATTATTTCTACCATTGATGTAAATGCTTTTGGGGTTCGCATCACTCCATGCTTTGACTGCTTTTGGTATTTCTAATATATTTTCCAACTTTGTCTGCAAGGGCAATGCACATTCAGGCGCGATCAAATCTACACCTGCATCCAAACAACTTGTTACTTCATTACGAATCTCATCTGGGCCTTTTGAAAACATTGTTATCGGGCAATTAATATTGCCAACAAGTCGTATTCTTCCAGATGCTATATCCATGGCTTTTTGCGGATCATTTTTTGAATCAAAATGAAAGGATGCCATTCCAGTGTCACAAATGTAATCTAATCTATCTAAGGTGTATCCGCATATGTGCAAAATCAACGGTACGGGCAACCGCTCGGCCATTTCAGCATGCAAATCCTTCAAAAATGTCTTGTAATATTCTCCGGAAACCAAGTCTCCTGTAGCATGGTCAGGAAACATCAAAACGTCAGCGCCAGCTGCAATCTGTGCCAAACCAAACATCACCGATACTTCTTTAAGTTTATGTAAAGCAACCTTAGTTAGTTCAGGGTCATCAACACTCATTAATAAAAAATTTTGGACTCCAAAAGTATGGTATCCCAAAGACCATGGCCCCATAGTTTTACCGATGATACAAGCCTCAGAACCTATTTCTGTTTTAAGTATTTCTGTTGCTTTCAACACACATAATGTATCAGGGTGCTCTAAAAATCCAGGAGGTATTTTAATTTGATCAGGATGATCCCAAATTGGCCTACTCATAACAACAGTTGGCCAGTTATCTTTTTGCTCCCATTGGATTTCGCAACCCAAGGCAGAAGATTCTTGGACGATTGTATAATGATGGTAGGTGGAATCAAATCCAAGCTCATTAAACCCGGTTGACGCTAAAAGAGCATTTAATTCAGGGTCCCTACATGCCTCAGGAAAAGAAGCATTCACGAAATCCATTAACTCCACGGTCATTATTGAGCCGGGGTTAATAACTGCGGGCCTATCTACAGGATCTCCTCTTAGTGCTGCCAACACTCTTTCTTTTGAATTCATTTAGATAAATCGCCTTTATTGAGAGAATCCTAACGTTCCAGTATTCATTTGTCCCCTGGAATCATCCGCCTCAAGCATGTCTTCGGTGCCACTGACATTACGAGCATATGGCATTACACTTCTCACTAATTGATCATACCTGCTCGAACACGGAAACTTTAACTCTTCATCGCCCACTTTCTCCATTTCTCCGTATCTAACTAAACCAGCTACGGTTGCTCTAATTCGAAGTTGAGGTCTTTCAGCATCTCCCTCCCCTCCAACAGTGTAAATCCAAGTACCATTTTCTTCTCTGGGCGTTGCAAACAAAACCATGTCGCTCTTTAAATCCTTCACTTCAATTCTTCCATCAGGTATCGGTATGAGTGGCGATTTTTCAACTGCATTTCTAGCAATAAATTTAAAAGCTCGAGGATAAACGGTGCCTCCAGGAAAATAAAATTCATGAGGATTAGTTCTTGATCTAGACAAACCTCCTAAACCGACGATGCGATTACGAATCTCTTCTAATCTTGTATCAACATCCCTTCCTTCCCTAAAACTCCATACAGTTATTACTCCATCCTTTTCATAAAAACCAACTGACATTTCATTTCCATAAGGGTCCATTGGAATCAATTCTAAACATCTACCAAGCCTTGCAAGAATTTGAACTACTGTCTCGTTAAAAGTCGTTGCCATTTAACCTTCCTTATATTTCTAGTTCTGGATAACTATAAGTTTGCAATTTGTCTAATATGATCAGGCGTTGTTCCACAACACCCCCCTACGATATTAACACCCATATCAATCAATTTAGAGAACCCGTCTAACATATATTCTGGAGTTTCTGGATATATAATTTGCCCTTGTTGTATCTGGGGAATCCCAGCATTGCAGTTAATCCATACATGCCCGTCACCACATTCTCGAAATCTTTGCCCTAATTCAATCATAATGTCTATGCCATTTCCGCAATTGGCCCCTACGATATCAGCATCAGACAAAAACAATTCTTCGTAACATTTCTCTGGCGTGTCTCCCATCATAGTAAAAAACCCACGAGGTCCTTTGTCGAATGTGGTCAGTGCAGCTACCGGAAGTTGAGTATTTTCCTTTACGGCACTGATTGCAATCTTCGCTTCTTCCAGCGAAATCATTGTTTCAATAACAATTCCATCTACCCCACCTTTTTCTAATGCTAATACTTGTTGCTTGAAAGCAGCATACACATCTTTGGCGCTAGTCGTTCCAACCGGTTCAATCAACTCACCTGTTGGACCAACAGATCCAAACACATATCGTTCCTTTACTTTTGAATTAATATTAACCGCCTCAGATTTAGCTAACTGAGCTGCTAGAAAATTAATCTCATCAACTTTGGCTCCTTGATCATATCTGCTTTGAACATAAAAATTTCCACCGAAAGAATTTGTTTGAACCAAGTCGCTGCCTGCTTTAAAATAATCCCTTGCCATCTGTTTTACAATATTTCCATCGGTAATATTCATTAGTTCAGGGTCTCCACCGGGCTCCAAGCCTCTAGCCTGCAAATATGTACCAGTAGCCCCGTCCGCTAGCAAAATATTGTTATCTGTTAATTTCGATAGGACATTCATTTATAAAAGCCTTTGTTAATTTATCTAGCCTAAGATTCAAACCAATGATCAATAGCCCCGGGACTGGGATCGCGTTTTTCTTCTCTGTGTAGGTCTCTCAGCCTAGAAACCAAATCTGTGGGAAATCCATTATTGTAATATTCTTGAGTTTTCTTTGCTGTCCCCTTTGCATGACCTTCAACTTGGACTTCCTCGCTCCATTGCCAGCCATCTAAATAATCATCCGTACCATATGAGCCTTCAAGCATTGCTATTGAGTCAACTGCCTCTTGAAAACAAGGGTTAAGTAAAATGGAGATTTTCTCAGATTTATCTTGTGTTTGAATTTGTATCGGTATCTCTTTCCAATACAAAATTCGTATCTTAGTATTCATAATTATTAAACCCAATGATAACATCGTGAAATGTGATTGAATCTACTTGAATAGAGTTAACTAAAAGTTTAATTACAATTTTTACAAAGATATTTAAAATTAATGTTATATGAACTTATCATCCTCTGATCAAAGCTTAGCATTCGAACCAGCAGTGAATCTAATTTTGATGTTAAGAAAAAAGGAAATCTCTTCGGTTGACTTAACACAGCTTTTTCTCCAGAGAATCGAAAAGCTAGATGGTCGCCTTCATTCTTTCTTAACAGTTGACGCTGAAAATGCAATCGCTGAAGCAAATAAAGCTCAAAATCGACTGATGTCAGGCGATATTTTAGGCCCTCTTGAAGGACTGCCTATTTCGATAAAAGATTTAGAGATTACCAAAGGATTAAAAACCACAGGCGGGTCTCAGATATTCAAGGATCGAGTGCCTCAAGAAGACTCCGTTGTCGTGGAAAGAGTTAAGGCCGCTGGAGCTATAATCCTTGGCAAAACAAATACCCCTGAATTTGGGCTCCTTGGCGTCACTTCAAATTCGCTTGGAGAAGATTGTCGAAACCCATGGAACATTAATAAAACCTCGGGTGGGTCTTCCGGCGGTGCAGCCTCAGCTTTAGCCGCAGGTCTGTGCCCGGTATCGATTGGAGGCGACGGCGGAGGTTCTATAAGAATACCGAGTAGTTTTTGTGGCGTATTTGGCTTAAAGCCAACTCAAGGAAGAGTGCCAAAATATGGGGGCGCTGGGTTACCTATAGCAGCTAATCACCTATCACAAACAGGCCCAATTAGCAGGAGCGTAGCCGACTCTGCCTTAATCATGGAGATTGTTTCAGGATTTGATGTGCGTGATCCTTCAGGCTTTATGGACAAAATAACTAATGATACTTTTTCTCCAACTAGTACCGTCGATGGACTAAGGATCGGCTGGAGCTCTGATCTGGGGTTTGCGGCTGTTGATAATGAGGTTTTAAATATATGCCAGAAAGCAACTAATTCGCTGAAAAATGCGGGCTGTGAAATTGATAATGCAGATATTGTGTTGAATGAACCTTTTGAGCCTTTTAGAACCCTGTTCTCAGCTATGGCTTACACTGCTTACAGTAAATTATTAGAGAACTTTCCTACACATCTTACCGACTACGCGGCTAATTGTATTGAACATGGGGCCTCTGTAACCGGCGCGGAATACGCTGCTGCCCTAGGATATGTAGATCAAATTAAATCCATCTTTAACTCCGCGTTCGAACGATTTGATGTAATAATCACTCCAACTCTAGCAGTTGAAGCATTCGATGCATTAGGGCCCTTGGAAACCGTAAACGAAATAGATGGAAAGGAAGTCGATCCTTGGTGGGGCTACTTCCCATTCACTTTTCCAATAAATTTAGCAGGGCTACCCGCATCATCGGTACCTGCGGGGTTCAGTAAAAACAAACTTCCAATAGGGCTGCAGGTAATTGGGCGTCCTCGAGATGAACGGACTGTTTTAAGTGTCTCGGCAGCCCTAGAAAAAATAAGCCCTTGGGCCGATATCAAACCCACCTTAAGTTAACTTGGCTTAACTTATTTATGGTTCAAAATTTGCACAAGCCTCACAAACTGATTCTGGTATCAGGTTCCACTTCATTAAGTAACCAAAAACGAAACAGCCAGCACAAAAACCAACAATAGATTCCAGAAACGCAAATCCTGCTAGAAATGCAAGAACAATACGGTATGGCAGAGACGAATCAACAACAACAAAAAGAATCAGTGCAGTTAGAGAAAAGATTAATCCCACAAATTGGGCAAATCTTTTTGGGGGGCCTGCAACGGGACGATTTTTACCAATGACGGGCACCAGCAAACGTGTAGCTATCTGGCCTATCGGGCTTAAAGTGGGCCCAGTTGCTACGCGAGCGCAAAATCCATAAAGCAATACTGCAATGATGATCCATTGACCTGTAAATATTGCAGACAATGTTAATGCCATTACCATTCCTGCTACACAACGAGCTGCCCACTCATTCACTGGGTTTGGGAAACTAAACACCTTGGTTAAATTAGACAATTTTCAATCACACTTTAATGAATTACTTTAAACTACTAAGCCACTAGAAAACCCTACTATACAATAGGACAAATTCAAACTAGCCATCATTATGTTTAATACCAGCGATTAAGGTTTATAAATGGAACTGAAAGAAGAACGTGATTATCAACTTGAACAAGGGGCCTCTCACCTTCCTTCAACAGGGCGACCGGTAGTAATGGGGTCGAATGGCATAATATCGACTGGTCATTACCTGACTTCCATGGCTGGCATGCGTATTTTACTAAACGGAGGTAACGCTTTTGACGCTATGGTTGCTGCAACATTTGCTGCAGCGGTTATAGAGCCAATGGCTTCTTATTCTATTGGGGCGGAAAGTGTTTTTATGCTTTACGATTCTAAGACAAAGAAATTGATATCTTACAGCGGGCAAGGAGGCGCACCTGCTCTGGCTAGCGCTGAATACTATCTTTCACGCGGATTAAATGCCATTCCAACTGGTCCTGGGAAATCCGCCCATCTTTCCTTTACAGTACCAGGAATAGTCGGAGCCTTGACATCTATTTTGGCCAGATTTGGAACAAAAACAATAAGGGAAGTAATCGACCCATCAATCTGTTATGCAATTGATGGAATACCCAATTACAAATATATGACTCAAGCCTTAAAATCTCCTGGTATATTAACCCAGTTCAATAATTATCCCCCAGGAGGATCAAGAATTTTTTTTCAGGACGGAAATATACCTGAGCCTGGCTCAATTCTTGTGCAAAAAGCCTTAGGCTCAAGCCTAGATTCACTAATTGGTGCTAATGAAGGAATATCGGGAGATCGAGTCAAGGCAATTAATGCAGCTAATAATAACTTCTATAACGGCGAGATATCTGAGCGAATTGATACTAATGTTTCTAAGCTTGGGGGATTACTCACATATAAAGATCTGAATCAATACAAAGCAAAATCAGAAGAGCCAATAAACACAACATTTCATAAGTACAAAGTACATGGACAAGGCACATGGTCGCAAGCAGCAGTACTTTTACAATCCCTAAACATATTAGAGCGCTTTGATTTGCGTCACCTCGGACATAATACTCCCGATTACATTCATACGGTAGTAGAAGCAATGAAGTTATCAATGGCTGATAGAGAAGCATATTATGGCGATCCAGACTTTACTGACGTACCTATTGACGGCTTACTTTCAAAGGAATATTCGGATGAAAGACGCGAGTTGATTGATAAAGACTATCCTTCGGTTAAAATGCCGAGCCATGGTGACCCTTACTTATATTCAACCCTGAATGGAGTAAAGCCAAAATTTGTAAACCCTACTTATAATCCCGGTAATCTAGATAGGCAATCTGGAACCACACATATAGCCGTGCAAGATAAGCACGGTAATCTTGCGTGTTCGACTCCGTCTGGTGGTTCATTTGAAAAGTCAGTATTTTTTGATGACCTAGGATTTGCTTTAAGTACCCGTATCGAAATGTTTAATCTGCAGGCCGGACATCCCAATTTAATTGAACCCAGAAAACGACCTAGAACAACTTTGGTTAACTACATAGTAGAAATCGAAGGTCACCCATTTGCTACCTTTGGTTGCCCTGGAGGGGACCATCAAGTTCAAGGCAATCTACAACTAATGCTTAATTTACTTGTGTTTGGCATGAATCCACAAGAAGCTGTTGAGTCACCAAGATTCGCCACGGATAGTGTTCCAAATTCTTTCTACCCTCACGCATATTATCCAGGGCAATTATCCGTAGAAGAAGGTATTGATCCAGACACAATTTACGAACTAAAGGTAAAGGGTCACAAAGTAGTTAAATCAACAGTGTGTGGACTTGGGGCAACAGTTACAACTAGGAACACCGATACCGGCGTAATGAGCGCAGGTGCCGACCCGAGGAGGTCATGCTATACGCTAGCTTGGTAGTGTATTAGCTCAGCCATTATCTGATTAAACTGTTTGTTTCGTTTTCACTAAACATAGGACTAAAACTGGTTTCCATAATTAATCATTACATCTATGATTCAATAACTTAAGACTTGAGCGAACGAGATAGTTCCGGCAAATTTCCTATTAAAAATGCGAAAATATCAGGCCAGTTTTTATACGACAGTACTCATATCATTGTTAACATTGATTGTCTTAATGGGATGCAATGGAGATGAAGTTGATCTAATAATATTCACTTCCGATCGGAATGGTAATTTAGATCTATATTCGATTAATCCTTTAACAAAAGAGGAATCCAATTTAACTTCATCATCAATAGATGAATTTGAACCATTGATTTCTCCAGATAATTCTACTATCGCATTTTTATCGAGAGAAAATGGCAAAACAACTATTGAAACTCTCAAAATGGTTGGTGAAAGTAAAGATAGAATACGCATAACACAAGAGCCAGGAAATAACGGTAGCCATCAATGGGATCCTTCTGGAAACAGGATAGCTTTTCTATTAGAACATAACGATTCGAAAACAATATACACGATAAATTTATTAGAAAATCGTCCAGTGAGATTAACAACAGTTAAGGCAGACGAAGTTGGAGAATGGTCTCCAAATGGAGAATATCTTTTATTTACAGTTTATACTGGCGATCGTAAAGGGATTTATAAGCGTAACCCAGACGGCGTAAATGAAGAACGTTTAACAACAGAATCTGATTCGAGTCCAATCTGGTCTCCGGATTCCAAAAAAATTGCTTTCATCTCTTTAAGGGATGGCAATAAAGAAATCTATGTCATGAATTCCGATGGACTGGAAGCACGTCGATTAACTAATAATGATGCAGCTGAAAAAGATATCGCTTGGTCCCCTAATGGAAATAGGATTGCATTTGTTTCAGAAATCGACGGCAACAATGAAATATATTCAATTCGCCCTGATGGGTCAGACAAAAGAAGACTTACTATAAATTCTATCCGCGACGAAAACCCAGTTTGGTCTAATGACTCGAGTAAAATAGCTTTTATATCATATCTAGATGATGATTCAGAAATTGTAATCATGAATGCAGATGGTTCAAATCAACGTAGGCTAACTAATAATGACTTCAACGACCGAAACCCACAGTGGTAACAAAGTATTAAAAAATTTCACCTCTAATATAATTAATATCTTTATCAGATAATCAATCCGAGTATGAGTTGAAAGGAATTATAGCTTTTCAACCTTTATGATCAATGGGTTTAACTATGTCTCAAGATAAGATCAGAAAAAAATTTAATGAACCATTATCAGCTAAGCGTATCGTAGTAAAAATCGGCAGCGCCTTACTTACCCACAAAACTGAAGCTATTAACAAGTCTATAGTTGAGCGCCTGGCGAGTGAAATCGCATTGCTTTCAAAAAATGGTATCGAGGTTATTTTGGTGTCATCAGGTGCAATTGCTTCGGGACGAATTGCACTAAACATATCAGGGAGAGTTCATGATGTCCCTTTAAAGCAAGTGTTAGCTGCTGTCGGACAGGGGCTGCTATTACAGATGTACGAACAAATATTTCACTCTCATGGAATACGAATAGCCCAAGCATTGCTAACAAGACATGACATGGAGGAACGTTTAGGGTATCTGAACGTGAGAAATACGTTACTTAAACTAATCGAATTAGATGTTATACCTATTGTAAACGAAAACGATGTTGTGAATATTGAACAACTTTCTGAAACAAAAATTGGTGATAATGACACTCTGTCTGCTTTAGTCACAAATCTTGTTGATGCCGATTTATTAATCATGCTGGGTAAGCTTGATGGCTTATATAGTAACGATCCCCACATAGATAAAGACGCTCAGTTCATTGCTAGCGTTGATAACATTAATAAATCTATCCTCAATATGGGAGGGGATTCATGGTCAGAAGATGGCGTGGCGGCAGGTTACGGGGGCATGTCAGCAAAATTAAAGGCTGCCAAGATGGTTACCTCAGCTGGAGCTACAGCAATTATGGCTAGTGGATTGCAAGAAAATATTTTAACTAGACTGCTGGCTGGCGAAAATTTAGGAACTCGCTTTTACCCAACAGGAGACAGGCTAGAAAGTCGAAAACGGTGGATGCTAAGTGAAATCGCACAAAAAGGCTATATAGTGATAGATAATGGTGCTGCAGGAGCACTTCGCCTTGAAGTAAATAGCCTTTTACCGGCTGGCATTGTAGATGTAACTGGAGTGTTTTCTCGGGGAGACGTGATAATCATTTCGGATAAGAGCGGAGTAAAGATTGCCGTAGGAATTAGTAATTACAACTCAGAAGAAATAAATCAAGTTAAAGGGAAGCATTCCGGGAAAATCAAAACCACGTTAGGATACGACTATGGTGATGAAATAGTGCATCGCAGCAATATGGTTAAATTATAAAAAAGTAAATAAATAATTATGAACCCTAATCTAATACAAATTGGCGAAGAATCCAAAGCTTCTTCACGAAAACTCGCTAACGTAGATGCCACAACAATTGACAATACCTTGGGTAGCATTGCGCAGAGCCTTCTTGATAGATCCAATCAGATTATAGAAGCAAATTTAATAGACATTAATGCAGCCAAGAATTTGAGTCTAGATGAGCACATTATCGATAGGCTCCTTCTAAATAAAGAGCGTATACAAAAAATGTGTGAAGGAATTATGAGCATATCTAGATTACCAAGTCCAATTGGAATCGAATATGAATCTAAAGTGTTAGAAAATGGCATTGAATTATCTCAAAGAAGTGTTCCGTTAGGTGTTATTGGAGTGATCTACGAAAGCAGGCCAAACATTACTGTTGATATTTCTGCTTTATGCCTAAAATCCAACAATGCAGTAATTTTACGCGGTGGAAAAGAATCTATAAATTCAAATATATGTCTGACCAGCATAATAAAGGATTGTTTATTAAAAGCAAATTTACCTGAAAATTCTGTTCAATTAATCACCGATACAGACCGTAGAGTAATCGATGAGCTTTTGAAAATGGATAAGTATATAGATTTTTTGATCCCAAGAGGTGGCAGTGAATTAGTAAATAAAGTGGCCACAGAATCACGAATGCCTACTGTGGTGGGAGGCATAGGTGTTTGCCATACTTATGTTGACAAAAGTGCCGATCTGGAAATGGCGAACAGGATAATCTTAAATGCAAAAACGCAGCGTCCATCTGTTTGTAACGCATTAGATACAGTGTTAATACACTCTCACGCAGCTCCTCAATTTTTGCCTCTTTTATTGCAAGGATTCTCTGATAAAAACGTAGAGATGCGATGCGACACAAGGACTTTAAGTATTATTGGAAAAACAGATAACCCATTAATCATAAAAGCTTCTGAAGATGACTTTGGAACAGAATTTCTGTCTCTAACAGCGGCTGTAAAAATTGTCGACTTACTAGAAGATGCAATTGAGCATATAAATAATCACGGATTTGGACATTCAGAGGCTATAATAACAGAAGATCAGTCATCGGCTTTAAAATTCGTGAATGAGATTGATGCTAGTGCAGTTTTTGTTAATGCTAGTACACGTTTAAATGACGGAGGTGAATTCGGGTTAGGGGCAGAAATAGCTATAAGTACTGGCAAAACACACGCGCGTGGACCGATGGGATTAAAGTCACTGACTTCATATAAATGGATTGCCTTGGGGTCGGGTCAAATCAGAATAGATTGATACAATAAATTACCTAATCTGGAGAAGTAAATGGCTGGGTTTGAATTTGAAAGAGAGTGCAGAACACCTTCTTCTGAATGTTACGCTATTGTAGAAGAAGACGTTGCTCTTGGTAGAGTTGATCTTCATTTTACTAATGGCATCGTGCATGGAACCATAAACGTATCTGAAAGCCTCACGATAGACGCAATACGTGAGTTAATTGAATCAATTGATCAACAAATAATCGATGCTGCAGGCATCGCCAGAGATGAAGTAATCATGCACGTACACCAAGGTAGAGACCTTGGCGTATTTTCAGGCCTTAAGTATGAGGACCCGACAGATATAGACCCTCAAATGGCTTAAATAAAGCTTCCTGCTCCAATTTGAAATGATGCTAACATAACAGGAATCAGTTAAGAAGTTTATCTGCAAAACCATTCAATTGAGACAGTGCCTCATCTTCAGAAGCCGTTTCAAGTTCTAAAATCACCCTATCGGCGCCGCTTACAAATAAATCTTTTATTAATTTTGGGTCCGCCGGTTGATGAAAGGCTGATATTTCAAATCCGGCTGGATCAACCCCAGCCTGATTAGCTAACTCTGTGATTGTTGCTCGACCAGTACGTATTTCCTCAACTGTAGCTCCAGTCGGCATCCAACCATTTCCGTATTCGATAATTCTTTTAAATACATTACGCGCATTACCTCCTAACATAATTGCAGGATGAGGGCGTTGAACTGGCCGAGGGAACGAATATACTTTAGGAAAATCATAAAACTCTCCGTGGAATTCACTTTCAACTTGTGTCCATAATTCCTTCATGGCTAAAACGGATTCTCGTGTCTGGCTCCAGCGCCTCTCAAAATTACCTCCCATAATTTCTGTTTCTTCTTTACACCAACCAGCACCTATCCCAAAAATAAATCTTCCATTTGAAAGAAGATCCAGCGTAGCCACCTCTTTAGCCAACAATAGCGGATTTCTTTCCGGAACTAAACATATTCCTGTAGCTAGGTTTATTTTTGTAGTGACACCACTTGCTTTGCCTAAAGTCACGAAGGGGTCTACAGTATCGTAATAATGTTTCGGTAATTCTGCAGTTTCTTCGCTCCCTGGATAGGACCGCCTTGTTCTGGTCTTTGGAATAATCGGATGTTCAGGAAGCCATAACGATTCAAATCCCAAGTTTTCGGCTTCCACAGCTAATTTAGCAACGTCTATGGAGTAGTCTGTCAAGAAACAATATATACCTATTTTCAAATCTTTTTCCTTGCTAATTTCATGTAATAACACTTAAATGGATAATAAGAATTTTTATATTATATTTATGCTAAGCTGGTTGCAAGAATTACTGGTAATTCTGAATGATCAGCAATAAAGAACTGTCTTTACCAGTTTTACAGAAAATGATTAAGAATGCCTTAAAGTTATTATTTAATGAGATTAATTAGTTGGAATATAAATGGAATAAGGGCAGCATTTAGAAAAGGTTCTCTAGACAAACTTAAGCATCTCTGTCCCGACATACTTTGTGTACAAGAGCTTAAGGCACAAAAACATCAAATTGGAGAAGGCTTTGATGCGCCCAGCGGATACAACGCTCATTGGTCTTTTGCTGAACGCAAAGGGTATAGTGGCGTAGCGACATTCACAAAACAAAAACCATTGTCTTTTCAAGAAGGTTTTGGTTACGATGAATTTGATTCTGAAGGCAGAACAGTAATCACTGAATTTAAAGATTTCAGTTTATATAATATTTACTTCCCAAATGGTCAATCCAATCCTGACCGATTGGATTATAAATTATCTTTTTATAATACTTTTCTGAGTCACTGTAAAAAAGAGTTGGAGAATGGGAAAAAGTTAATTGTTTGCGGTGATTTTAATACCGCTCATAAGGAAGTTGATTTAGCAAGGCCAAAAGAAAATAAAAAGAACTCTGGATTTCTTCAGATCGAACGAGACTGGATTGACTCTTTCCTTGAAAATGGATTCGTGGATGTTTTTCGTGATTTTAATAAAGACCCAAATTGGTACACCTATTGGGATCAAAAATCTCGCGCAAGAGATAGAAATGTTGGATGGCGTATAGATTACTTCTTCGTGCACAAATCTGCTATTAGTTTAGTAAAGGACGCTAGAATTTTAAACAAGGTTGAGGGTTCAGACCATTGCCCTATTATGTTGGATTTGGTTTAAACTGATTTTTAAATTGTTATAAGAACGATAGTGGCCTATATTTTGTACAAGCCAATTAAGGTAAAATATATATAAACGAAATGATATTCATGAATTCAGCTAACTGACATCTGGCTGAGTTTATTAAGGTTATATCACCTCGTTTCGGATGGATAACAAGCTGGAGGATCCCGTAATGACAATTGCAAGTAATACTAGTAGTGCTGATACTTCAAAAAACAGCGCTGAAATAACATTAAGTAAACGTTCAATATATGGCAAAAAGGTCGCTAACCTAAGAAGGACTGGCATAATGCCAGTGCATTTATATGGAGGTGACAGCGAATCATTATCTCTACAAGGAGATTCTGCTGAATTAAACAAACTTCTGCCTCGCATAGGCTTGAATATACCAGTATCAGTGACAGTAGATGATGACAATTCTAAACAAATCTGTTTTGTCAGAGAGGTTCAGCGCCATCCTCTAACCGAAAATATTCTGCATGTAGACTTTCTGCGTGTTGACGTAAAATCTAAGATTACAGCTAGTGTCCCAATAGAGATACTGGGTGATTCTCCTGCAGTACGATTGTTAGGTGGCACAGTAATCCTAAACATGAATGGAATAACCGTTGAAGCTTTGCCTTTAAACGTGCCTGAAATAATATCTATCGATATTAGCTCACTTGAAGATTTTGAGACTGCAATACACATATCCGATATCTCCGTAGGGGATGATGTAACCATTGTTAATCCTTCAGATGCACTCGTTGTAAGAGTTGCTCCGCCTCGCGTTGAGCAGGAAGTGTCCGATGAAACTACCGAAGACGATACTGATGGAACTGAAGCTGCAGTAGATGGAGATGATCCGGGCCAGGAAAATGAAGAGGAAGGTTAATAAATATTAATGGTTGAACGAATAAAAAGACGTGCAGCAGAATGGTGGGGCGGTTCAGGCAAAGAGTCAAATAGGCCTAACCTTCTTTCTATGATAAAAAATGGTACTTTAGACACCAGGTTAGCTGCAATACTTTGGCTCTTATTTGAGAGAGGTTCCTCAGTAATATTTGCGTCGGAGGATAAATCAGCTGGCAAAACAAGCATGCTGTCTGCGTTGATTGATTTTATTCCACCGTCCTACCAGAAATCTTATGTATATGGCCCAAAATTCGAGAGCCCTGAACAAGAAGGTGATTTTAAAAAAACATATCTCTTAATGCCAGGCATTAGTGCTAAAGGAGAGGCAGATTTTTGGGGTGCTAATGTCGCCAAAATGTTGAAGTGCTCAAAAGATCTTGGTCCGTTTAGCACAACAATGTATGGAGGTTCACCTGAAGATGTATTAAGAATTTTTAACGCTAGTCCACTAAAAATCCCTAATATAGTCTTAAATACAATTGGTGTAATTGTCATAGTTGATGCTATTAATACATCTGGAAGAAGTGTTTCCAGAAGGGTTAGACAGCTAGTATTAGTCGTCCCTGAAAAATCTGGAAAACCTAAGATCATAACACTAGTTGGATTTGAGCCTGACTTGGATAAATATATATTTATGGACAGTCAATCAGTAATTTCAAATTTATCTAAACATCTAAAATTAGACGTAGATAAACTAGAACCTGAAATAAATCGCCTCCGAAGAAGAATTGAAGCATGGATAGCTATTGGCACCTCTACTAGCTCCGAAGTTAGAAAAGCTGTTAACCAATATTACATAAGTCAGGAATAACGATTGAGTCAATGTTTTCTACACAAATTTTTTGAAAGTTTTATCAATAATCGATAATGCCCAATCGATATCTTCTTCTGTTATTCCGTAATGAGTAACAAAACGCCAGCCCTCATCTAAAATCAGTCCTCGTACGCCATTATTTTCTAATTCATCTAGAATTTCTGATTGATTAATCAAATTAACATTGAAGTAAACCTGATTCGTTTCAACATCTTCAGGATTCAGATTTATTCCTGGAACCTCTGCCAGGCCTATGGCTAAATTGTGTGCATTTTGATGATCTTCAGCAAGTCGACCTACCATCTCGTTTAAAGCAACTATACCTGCTGATGCCATTACTCCTGCTTGCCTCAAGCCTCCGCCTAACGATTTTTTTATTAACCTAGCTCTTTCTATATCCTCTCGTTTCCCGCAAAGCATAGAGCCAAAAGGCGCAGCAAGGCCTTTGGAAAGACAAAATGTAACCGTATCTACACTCTGAGCTAAATCAGATAGAGATATATCTAAAGCAACGGTTGCATTAAAAATCCTTGCTCCGTCAATATGGACAGGAACATCGTGGCTATGGGCCAATTGCGATACCTTTAAAATATCGGCCTCTGTCAGAACACGCCCGCCTGTAGATCCATGAGTGTTCTCTATCTCAACCATACCAGTTTTCGGCTGCGGCTCATCCTTAGGGTTTAGCAGCTCATATACCTGATCTAAATCAATCATTCCTCTTTCATTATTATCAACTAGCCTAAAAATTACCCCGCCATGCACCGATGCTCCTCCCATTTCTCCAATGTAGCAATGAGCTCGATGGCCTACAATCATCTGTTCTCCTCTATCGCAATGAAGAAGGGCTGCCAATAAATTACCCATTGTTCCACTGCTTACCAACAAACCAGCTTCCTTACCGGAAATTTCAGCCGAAAGTTCTTCTAATTCATTGATGTTTGGGTCGTCACCATACGCCTCATCACCAAGTTCGGCATCTGCCATTGCATTTCGCATTGATCCTGTTGGCAAAGTGACGGTATCGCTTCTAAGATCAACAATTCTTTTGTTAGTTATCATTTAAATAAATTCCCTTAAAATCCATATTGACTAAAATTTTAGCATCACCTCTGTTAAAATTGATGACTAGGCAAGCAATCTGCTTGCCCTTTTGACGTTTACTTTTAAAAGGTATGGTATTTGATGAGACCAGAAAACTTTGGATTATTTCTTGAGAGTATCATTGAATATAAACAATTTCTAAAGAAATTAAAATCGAAAAACCACCAATACATACTTCAATCTGTCAGCGAGAGCATCCCTTTTACATTAGCAAAACTATCTATTGACCTTCAACGCCCAATGCTAATTTTGACTTCAAAACAAGACCAAGCTCAACAAATTTATGAACAAATGCAATATTGGGGGGCCATTAACACAACTCTATTCAATGAAACAGAGGTCTTGCCATTTGAAAGAATATCACCGGATTTAGAAACAGGGTATAAAAGAATTTCTTTATTAGATTCATTGGTTGATGCTAAAAGGACACCCATAGTAGTAAGTTCAGCATCAGCGATAATGCAAAAGACAGCCTTGCCTCGGGACTTTAGCAAGACAAAAACCGTACTCACCAAGGGGGAATCATATGAACTTCGGTCTTTGTTGGATTTATGGGTTTCAGCAGGATACAGCGTTGAGTCTATTGTGGAACATCCAGGACAGGTAAGCTATCGAGGTGGCATCATCGATATATTTCCTCCAAATTCACAAATGCCATTCAGGGTAGAATTTGTGGGAGATATTATCGAAACAATAAGGTTGTTTGACCCTATTTCACAAAGATCAATTGAACAGGTTGAATCATTTAATGTAAGCCCCGCAACAGAATTTCTTATTCCAAGTGGATTCTCTGCCAAACTTAAAAATTCACTTTCTAACCCCAAACTTTCACAAGTCGAAAAAAACCGAATCGAAGAAGATTTATACCTTATAAACAATAATCAAATTACAGCTTTGGTAGAAAGTTTAAACTTATATGCAGGATTTTTGAATGAAGGCTCATTATTTGATTACCTCCCACAAAAATCTTTACTGGTGATATGTGACCCTGTTAACTTCAATAAAACGGTTAAAAAATTTGATAAAAGAATAAAAGAGATTCGTCTTAAAAAACAAAAACGGAAACAAATCACTGATGACTTTCCGTCGCCTCACCTTTCACCAAGCGAAATTAAGTCAAAACTAGATTGTTTTAATCAAAAAATCAACATCGTTCCCTGGGGCACATTGAGTCATAAAGATGATGGCTATTTAAACATGCCAATCACAACAAGTGAATCTTTTTTTGGAAACCTGGAACGAGTCGCGTCAAGGATCCTCGATTTATCTAAATCTGGTTCCATTGTAGCCATAATAACTAATCAATCAAAACGAATAAAAGAGATTTTAAATGAACACAGCGTAAAACTTTCAAAGCAATCATATTCCAAGTTAAAGCTAGATCCTGGAGAAGTAATTATCATGAAAGCTTCTGAAACTTGCGATATAAATGGATTATCTATTAAGTCTGAACAGCATCACGTTGTACTTCTCAGTGACACAGAAATTTTTGGGAACACAAAAATTAGTCGTGCAAACACAAGGCGATCAAAAAGAATGCATAAATCTCTTATTAGAGACTTGCAGCATGGAGATTATTTAGTACATATTGATCACGGCATCGCTAAGTTTTCCGGAACCCATGTCGACCAAACAACCCAGAATGAATATATGATTCTTCAATATGCTGCTGATGATAAATTATATGTTCCCATGGAGAGTCTAGAAAGAGTAGGGCCTTACATTGCGCCACTAGGACGCTCTCCAAATTTAACAAGACTTGGGTCTCAATCATGGAATAACACTAAGGACAAAGCTACTGCTTCGACAAAAGAATTGGCAAGTGAACTACTTAAGATTTATGCTACTAGGGATACGATTAATGGTTACAAGTTCAAAGTCGACACTGCCTGGCAGGCTCAGCTAGAAGACTCATTCAAATATAAAGAAACTGAAGATCAAATGGATGCATTGCTAGCTATCAAAACAGATATGGAAAGTGAAAAGCCGATGGACAGGCTGATATGTGGTGATGTGGGTTATGGAAAGACAGAGATTGCCTTAAGGGCAGCTTTTAAGGCCGTTATGGAAGGCAAACAGGTAGCATTATTAGCCCCTACTACCGTATTAGTTCAGCAACATTTTTCGACTTTTTCAGAGAGACTTTCAGCCTACCCAATTAATATTCAATCCTTGAGCAGGTTTAAAAACACAAAAGAGCAAAAACAGATAATAAATGATTTGACCACAGGCAAGGTAGATATATGCATCGGCACACATATGTTAACTCAGCCAAATATTAAATTCTCAGATTTAGGGTTGCTGATAATTGACGAGGAACAAAGATTTGGAGTATCTCAAAAAGAGCAGATGAAGAAAATTAGGGCTGAAGTCGATGTAATCACTCTAACCGCAACCCCAATCCCCAGAACATTGCAGATGTCAATGGCTGGAATTAAAGACATTAGCATGATTATGACGCCTCCTGAAGAACGTATTCCTATAAAAACATACGTCACTGAACGCTCTGATGAGCTTATACGAGATGCTATCGTTAGGGAATTAGACCGAGATGGACAGGTTTATTTTGTACATAACCGTGTACATGACATACATTCAGTAGCTGAAAAAATAATAAACATTGTTCCAGAGGCAAAAATAGCAATTGGCCACGGTCAATTAAATGAAATCGAACTTGAAAAGACCATGTTAGATTTTTCAAACGGGAAAATCGACGTGCTTATCTGTACCACAATAATTGAATCTGGATTAGATATTCAAAATGCCAATACAATCATTATCGATAGAGCTGATACATTCGGCCTCGCGCAACTATATCAACTTCGAGGGCGTATCGGACGTGGTCGAAAAAGAAGTTATGCATATTTCTTAGTGCCTGCCAATGTAGCTATGAATGAATCTGCTAGCAAAAGACTTAAAACCATGTTGGCTGCAACCGATTTGGGGGCCGGATTTCAAATAGCAATGGCTGACTTAGAAATACGAGGCGCCGGAAACATTCTAGGAGGACAACAAAGTGGCCATATACATGCGATTGGATACGACCTTTATTCCAGAATGCTTTCAGAAGCCACAGAACAACTTAGGGCTTCAAACTTAAATGCTGATATCAAACCAATTAATAAAAATTTCACCTCAATTGATTTAAACATGCCGGCAAATATCCCTTCAAGCTATATCTCAGAGCTGAATATCCGAATTGATATCTATGAATCCATAATGAAAGCCCATAATGAAAAATCCTTAAAAGAAATCGAAGACATGTTATTAGATAGGTTTGGCAATATGCCCTTGCAATTAGAAAACCTTTTATCTATTTCTAGATTAAAGATTATATCGACTGCTGCTGATATACGTTCGATATTTAAAAGAGGCAATACTGTAGTTATAAAAATGAATTATGACTTAAATAATATGAGGTTAGTTCTGCAAAAACGATTTAAAACAAATGTGGAAATTGGTAATCGAGAAATTAGACTTCCAGCAAATGATGGTAACGCTACATGGATGAAAGAACTCTTTAATTTAATTAATGATATCTATATATTCCAGGTTGACTTAAACAAGCACTTGGAAAACACTCAAAATGCCGCACAATAAAGTTTATATATGTAATTAAGAAAGATAAACTTTATTTATCACCCCTGGTAACTGAAATAAATTTGTAATCCTTGGTCCATCTATGAATGTTTCATTTACACAGTACCTGTCGATAAGAATGTAGTTGGTACCAATTTGCTTTGCTCCGTATATATCTGACAACACTTGATCTCCAACATGAATATTTTGCTGAGGCTCACATTTAATTCTATTGAAGGCAATCTCAAATATTCGTTGGTCTGGTTTTTCTGATTTCGCTTCTAACGATGTTATAGCGAAATCTATATCTCCACTCAGCTTTAATTTGCTTAATATTTCAGACCCAGTGGTATTCATGTTTGTTATTATTCCAAGAATAAAACCTTGGTCCTTAAGCATTTTTAATACGGGCTTAACATCATTAAAAATAGCGAGTTTGTAAGATGTCTTTTGCGTTTCAATCCACACATCTGCAGATATTTTTAACCCTATTGAAGGATCTGTCTCTGAAAGAATTAGCCTTTCGTATTCAGTAAAAAATTTCAACTTTTCATTAGCATCCATCAATCTAATAGGGTGGTTGGCATTTTGTTTAGACATAAATTCATCCGCCTTGAAATAACCCTTTAACACATTATCTTCAGTCAAAGTTAATCCAAATTTAGCTGCTGCTTTTGATTGAATCTCATATCTGCCGGGGGTAAACCTAGCTAATGTTCCATATAAATCAAAAGTTATTGCCTTGATCATTTAATTACATGCTATCCTTTTATGATTAATTAATAGTTTATATTGGTCCAAATGTCTAATATCTTATAGGGTACCCAAATTGAAAATTAAATCAGGAAAACTACCTGCTCCATTATTAAAAAAACTTCTAAGCAAAATAAAGCAAAAAGACCAAAGAGTTTTGTTGGGGCCAAAACTGGGAGAAGACGCTGCTTTAATTGACTTTGGCAATACAATATTGGCTGCAAAAACAGACCCAATTACGTTTGCGACGGATTTGATAGGTTGGTATTTGGTACAAGTGAACATCAATGACCTTGCAGTAGTCGGGGCAACTCCAAAATGGATGCTAGCAACTTTATTATTACCCGAGGGAACTAATGAGTCCCAAGTAACTAATATTTTTAATGACCTAATTGATGCAGCTGAAAAACAAGGTGTGACTTTAATTGGCGGACATACTGAGGTCACTCCAGGCATTACTAAGTCTATTGCTGTCGGAACTCTATTAGGCGAATTGGACCCGAAAGACATAATTATGACTGCGGGGATAAAAGATGGGGACAACATAATACTTACCAAAGGCGTTGCCATCGAAGGAACTTCACTTCTATGTAGAGAATCTGAAAATGCATTACTAAATGCCGGAGTTCATAAAGATATTATAGATTCAGGCAAAGCAATGCTTTTTGAGCCTGGTATAAGTGTGCGTTTAGATGCTGAAATAGCAAGAAAAACTGTTACAGTTAATGCTATGCATGACCCAACCGAAGGTGGGTTGGCGACTGCTCTGCATGAGATGGCATCAGCCTCAGGACTTGGTATTACTGTAAAGAGTTCTGAAATTAGTATTTTTAAAGAATCAAAAATTGTGTGTGATGCTCTCGGATTAAATCCTTTGGGATTAATTTCTTCTGGAGCACTATTAGTGACTGTAAGCCCAGATGAATCCCAAAAATTAATAACCGCGTTCAAAAAACATGACATTATGGCAAAGATCATTGGGACAGCTACAAAAGAACATGAAGAAGTTAGAATTATAAAGAATAATGTTATAAATAAGATAGAAGTCTTTGAGCGTGACGAGCTAGCTCGTTATTACGACGATTAACGCAACTTTACTTAATAATAGTGCTTATCAATCTAAGGGTGAAGGAGTTAGAATTATAAGCACTATTATTAAGCTGGCATCAATTGAAAATTTTTGGCTGGCAAAACGCTAAAACCTTAGCTTAGGTGGTTTAATTGCCTGAAGGGTACGATGCAAATTGGATAGTGGTTCTAATACTACCCATAATGGGTACTTTAGCAATTGGGACTTTATTCTTTGTATCAAAATTTATAGCCCCTAAACGCATTTCAAAAGTAAAGAATGAGCCCTATGAGTGCGGCATGCCTCCGGAACCATTTAGATGGTCTCAAATCAGAGTACGTTATTACATTTTCGCCATACTCTTTATTATTTTCGACATAGAAGCAGTATTTTTATTCCCATGGGCGGTTATATACCTGGAATCTGGGTCAATGATTTTCTACGAAATGCTAATATTTATTGGAATTCTATTTTTTGGTATTATTTACAGTTGGCGTAAAGGTGTATTGCAATGGAGATGAATCAGGACAAATACTCAGACCTAACAAAAGGGTATGATCAAGATTCAGACAAACGCGGAAACATACCAGCTGAGAGTGTGTTTGAGGAAGTACTGCCAAACGTTATTGCAGCAAAGTCTAATGAATTATTTGCACTAGCAAGAAAATCATCTTTATGGACACTGTCATTTGGCCTTGCATGCTGCGCAATTGAAATGATGTCAGCCCACATGTCTCATCATGATATTGACCGCTTTGGTATTGTGACCTGGCCATCTCCCCGACAATCTGATGTTATGATCGTGGCAGGGACAGTAGTGAAAAAGATGGCGGACCCGATAAAACGTTTGTATGAGCAAATGCCTGAGCCAAAATGGGTTATTGCTATGGGTGCATGCGCCACTAATGGAGGGCCTTACTACCGCTCATACTCCGTGGTCATGGGAGTTGATCATTTAATTCCAGTGGATGTTTACGTTCCTGGATGTCCTCCTAGACCAGAAGCTTTAATGTACGGAATAATGGAACTACAAGATAAGATTTCTTCAGATGCAAAAAACCGTGCTAATTTAATAAGTAAAAAACACCTAAATAATGAAAATTGATTTTAGATTTATTGCCCCCTGGGCAATAAACACAAATGCCTACTTTCGCTGCATACCTTTATCATAACAATGGAAGACCAGGCAAATAAAACTACCGCTCTAAATGCAGCATCGCAGAAACTGTTAGGAATTTTGCCTTCCATTTTGAATCAACCTACCCTACAGTACCGGACGAACATCGACGAATTAACCGTTAACCTACCAGGTGATCTTGTTCATACAATATGCAAAATCCTTAAAACCCATACTGATACAGCTTTTGATTACTTAACGTGCCTTTCCGTAGTTGATTATGAAGACATACTTGAAATCAATTACCATCTTTTCTCATACACAAAGCGCCATAAAATGGTACTTAAGTGTGAACTTAAGTCAACCGATCCTACTATATCTTCAATATCCAATATTTGGAGAGCTGCTAATTGGTTTGAAAGAGAAGCCCACGATCTTTTTGGTGTGTTATTTGAAGACCATCCAAGTTTAGATCGCTTGCTTTTACCAGATGATTTCGAAGGAAATCCTGGCTTAAAGTCATATCCCTTACACGAATATAAAGAGTGGTGAATCATCTTGTAGTTAGTTACACATAATAGTTATTTAAATAAAATCAGACACATTCCGGACTGTAAATAAAATTGAAAATTAGCGAAAACATAAATGAATCAGGCTCTACGGTCGACATGTTAATCAACATGGGACCTCAGCATCCAAGCACGCATGGTGTGTTTCGTTTAGTTTTACAACTAGATGGCGAATTGATTGTCGATGCTGAACCACATATCGGTTATCTACATCGTGGTTCGGAAAAATTATGCGAAACCGAAAGTTACTCTCAAGTGGTAACCCTATTTGATCGGCTCGACTATGTTGCCAACTTAAATAGCGAATTGGCATATTGCATGGCAGTGGAAAAATTACTTGAATTACAAATTCCAGACCGTGCTTGGTATATCAGAACTATCCTATGTGAACTCAATCGTATTTCCAGTCATATGTTGTTTTATGGCGTTTATGGTTTGGATGTAGGTGCAATGACTCCTGTACTTTACGGTTTTAGAGAAAGAGAAAGGATTCAATCTTTATTCGAACAAGTTACTGGAGCAAGAATGATGCACAATTATATTAGGATAGGAGGCGTCAAGGAAGATACACCTCCAGAATTCAATGAAAACCTACATGCAGTCGTACTTGAACTAGAGAAAGCTATTGAAGAATGTGATGAACTATTAACTCAAAATGAAGCTTTTCTGGCCCGCACCAAAAATATTAGCTGTTTAACAATAGAGGATGCTATTGATTTTGGAGTGACCGGTCCCATTTTGCGATCGACTGGACTCGTTGAAGACGTCAGAATATCTGAACCTTACGGAATATATGACAGATTTGATTTTGGTATCCCCATTGGCAGTACTGGTGACTGCTGGGATCGATATTACATACGTATGCAGGAAATGCGTGAATCTTTATCTATTATTAAGCAAGCTATAAAACAGATGGAACCTGGCGAAGTTCAAGCAAAAATGAGACGGATTGTTAGGCCTCCAAAAGGGGAATGTTTTGTCAGGACTGAATCTCCTAGAGGAGATTTAGGGGTTTTTCTAGTTAGTGACGGCAGCCAAAACCCTTATAGGGTAAAGGTTAGGGCTCCATCATTTGCAAACCTGCAAGCTATAAAACACATGCTAGAAGGTGTTTATGTTGCAGATGCTGTGGTCATTTTAGGTTCATTAGACATTGTTTTAGGGGAAGTTGATCGATGACGTGGGAAGCTATAGGTTGGTACGTGATCGGTGCTTTTGGATTATTCATATTCTTATCAATAACTGTTATGTTTTTAACTTGGATAGAACGCAAGTTTCTTGCTCGCATTCAACAAAGAATGGGACCTATGAGAGTCGGTCCTCACGGCACACTACAACCCATAGCTGATGTAATAAAATTAATCACTAAGGAAGATATTCTCCCTAGCTGGACTGACAAGCCAATATATTGGCTTGCTCCACTCGCAATTTTTATTCCTGCGATAGCCATATGGGTCACAATTCCTTTTTCAGAAACACTAGTACTGCAAAATTTGGACTTGGGCCTGCTTTATATAGCTGCGATATCTGTGCTATCTGTATTAGGTTTAGTAATGGCTGGATGGGGGTCAGCCAATAAATACTCGATGTTAGGGGGCCTCAGGGCTGTCGGACAACTAATCAGTTATGAAATTCCATTTATTATGGCGATACTTGGCGTTGCTATATTAAGCCAATCATTAAGCTTAATAGATATAGTTAATGATCAATCAGCTATAGCAAATATCATTGTGCAACCTCTTGGGTTCCTTATTTTTCTAGCAGCTGGACTTGCTGAATTAGGTAGAACTCCATTTGATATCCATCATGCAGAATCTGAGGTCGTCGGCGGCCCTTTTGTTGAATATAGTGGAGCACATTGGGCAATCATTCAATTGGCTGAGTACGTAAACACATTCGCTATCGCTGCATTAATCGCCATTTTGTTCTTAGGCGGGTGGAGCTGGCCTTCTATGCCATTTACAGGAATCACTAATGATTTCCTGTCTTTAGTATGGTTCTTAATAAAAATATATGCCGTGATCTTATTAATATTTTGGATCAGAGGCACTTTCCCTCGACTAAGAATAGATCAACTAATGTCTTTTGGCTGGAAAGTTTTAGTTCCAGTGTCATTTATCAACATAGTATTCACCGCAATTATACGTTTCTATAATCTTCATTGGTCAATATTGACGGTTATTTCTTTAATATCAATCGGTATAATCTTTTACCTGATATATAAAACTCCCCAGAAATCCCGCAAAAAAGATTCCATAAGAATTATCTCTGCTAAAGATGCAGTAAATAATCCACCTAAAAACTACGGAGATATAAATGTTAGGTAGTATCAAAGGCCTTAAAGTCACTTTATCAACTATGATGCGCAAGCCAGTAACCGCACAATATCCGATTGCGAACAAGCGGCTAGATATAAAAAAGCGCTTTATGGGATTCCCGGCCTTGTTATGGGATGACTCTAATAGTGAACCATATTGTACCGGCTGCATGGTATGTGTAAGAGAGTGCCCTACTCAATGCATGACTGCCACAATGGCAGATAACAAAAAGTTTTCTGAAGGAAAATCAACTAGGAAAAAAATCATAGATTCATTTGGGATAAACCTTTCCCGATGTATAGTTTGCGGTATATGCGTAGATGTGTGTAATTTTGATGCAATTGAAATGAGTCATGAGCATGAGTTGAGTAAATTTCAACGTAATGCCAATCGAGCCAATCTAAAATCTTTGCTAGCTATGGGTAAAACATTCCAGTCAAAAATTAAGTGGGAACCAATTCAAATAAAAAATATAGGTAATCCAGACCTTAGAGAAAGACTTCAAGCTGCCGCTAAGGCCCAATCAGAAAAAATTAATGCTAATGAAGGTAAGATGGACGGAAAACCGGAAGGTTCGTCACTATGACTTCACTAGTTTTTTTCTATTTGGCCAGTGTAATCATATTAGGTGGAGGATTGACGGTTATATTGTCGAGCAATATTATTTACGCAGCTCTCGGCCTTATGGCGTCGCTTATTGGAGTTGCAGGGATATTTATCCTTTCATTTGCTCCATTTCTTGCATTGGTACAAATATTAATATATGGCGGAGCAATAGTTATTGTGATTATATTTGCCTTGATGTTAACTAAGCTTGAGGATTTTAGAACACTTTCCGATCATAAACACTGGCCAATCGCCCTTATTGCTTCATTGGTTACCTTAGGCACCATAATAGCAGCTGCCTTTTACACACCCACTAATTTAGTATCAAGACGTGGAGTAGATTTTGATAAAATAGCCCACGAGCTTTTTTCACAATGGGCCATTCCTTTTGAAGTAGCGTCCCTCGTTTTATTAATTGCCCTAATGGGTGGAGTGATAATGGTTCGTAAAACAAATTCCAGGGATGATAAATGATCGAGTTAACGCATTTTCAAATTCTTAGTGGGTTTCTTTTTGCTATTGGCCTATACGGAGTTCTTGCACGTAGAAATGCGATCTTAGTATTAATGTCAATTGAATTAATGTTAAACGCTGTCAATATTAACTTAATCGGCTATTCTATTTTTATGAATGCTAGTGAGTCCCACAGGGCCTTAGGCCACGTCATAATTATATTTGTCATTACAGTTGCAGCTGCCGAACTAGCTTTAGCTATAGCTATAATATTAAGACTTTATCGCAATAAATCTTCTATAAATACGGATGATATAAACATTATGAAATGGTAATTTGCGGTGAGGAAATTTTAAACAATTAAAATCGACCATGAATTCGGATTTTATTAAAAATTTAAAAGACATTAATGGACTCAAATAACACAATTGGATTACATGCTGCTTGGGTAATACCTTTACTCAGTGCGGCTGCATTTTTAATCATAGTCTTCTCTATGCGACTAGTTGGGTTTTTCTTTTCGGATAGAAACAAACTGGCCATGTTAGCCCCTATAGTGTCTATTACTGCTATATTGGCTGGGTTTATTTTGTTTTGGCTAGTTCTCTTAGATGTCCTTAATTTCGATGGCGGTTCCATTTCAATGGCTTGGCTAATCGTCGGTCCAGCTGAAATTCGATGGGGAATATTTGTAGATAAGATATCAGTTGCGATGATTGGACTGGTTACATTCATTTCTTTGTTAGTCCAGGTGTATTCAATTGGATACATGAAAGGTGACCGACATTTTGAATGGTATTTTGCAATCCACGCCCTTTTTGCAACGGCCATGCTAACGCTGGTATTGGCTGATAATTTATTATTCCTGTACTTTGCTTGGGAATTGGTTGGGCTTGGGTCTTATCTGTTGATAGGATTTTGGTGGGAAAAGCGTTCAGCAGCTGAAGCCGCTAAAAAAGCTTTTATAACTACTCGAATCGGTGATGTTTGCTTGCTTATTGGCATCATACTTTTATTTAGAGAAACAGGCACTTTTAATATATCAGAGATTTTTCATATAGCTGAGTCAGGTGAAATTAATAATGCCATATTAAACAGCTCAGTCTTATTGATTTTTATAGGAGCAATGGGTAAATCAGCACAATTTCCTTTTCATGTTTGGCTACCAGACGCCATGGAAGGACCTACTCCAGTATCTGCACTGATACATGCAGCCACAATGGTAGCAGCAGGTGTATATTTGGTAGCTAGAATGATGCCCATTTTTGAGCTGGCCCCAGAAATAATGCTCATAGTTATGATAATAGGATTGATAACATTTATCTTTGCAGGGTCTATGGCTTTGGTGATGAATGATATTAAAAAAATTCTCGCCTACTCGACTATAAGTCATTTAGGATTAATGATGTTATGTTTAGGTACTGGCGGAGTAGCGGCAGCAATATTTCACCTTATTGTGCATGGAATTGCTAAGGCGTTATTGTTCCTTGGTGCGGGCTCATTAATGCACTCTATCTCTAATGAAACAAATATTTGGAAAATGGGCGGTCTAAGGCATCGTATGCCAATTACTGCCGTAACATTCTTTATCGGTGCAGCGTCTCTAGCTGGATTGCCTCCGCTAGCCGGATTTTTTTCCAAAGATGAACTACTATTATCTGTTCTTCATGACGGGCAATATGTAGTCTTTGCAATCACGCTTTTAGGTGTATTTTTGAGCGCATTATATATGGCAAGAGTTGCTATAGTCCCATTCTTCGGCTCTGTGCCAAAGAATTTAGCACAGAGCCATGAAAGTGGTTCAATAATTTGGGTACCTTTAGTTATATTAGCGACTCTTTCTGCTGGAGTAGGGTTTTTAATCTTACCGCTAGGTTCAACTTATCCAGGATGGGCTGAATTCATAAACCCAAAACATCATTTTGAAATTAAACCATGGCTCATGATTTTATCAATAATTTTAACTTTAATAGCTTTAATTTTAGGGTGGTCTATTTATGTAAAAAAATTAGTTTCAGCAAAACAAATTAGTCAATTTATCCCTTACTTGCATAAAACGATCCTAAACAAATATTATATTGATGATTTTTACCAATGGGTTATTGATAAATGTATATTAACATTCGGACGCTTAGTAGCATTATTTGACCGTGTTGTAATTAACGATACAGTTGTGGATGGTTCAGCAATATCAATATATTTATCAGCCCTCAAAACTCGCGTTTTTCAGACTGGCTATCTTTTTACATATGGTGCAGCTATGGCAATAGGAGCAAGCGGACTGACTATATTATGGTGGGTGCTACTTGATTAACATATTTCTAATAGCAAATAACTTATGAATACATTTAATTCTTGGCTCTTATTCATAATAATTCTGATTCCTCTAATTGGCGCCGCGTCCCTAATTTTTATACCAAAGGAACAAAAGAACTGGATTCAATGGATAGCTACTACTCTTGGCTTTATAACAATGGTTTTGTCCATATACGCTTTTGCAGCTTACAGCCATGATGCCGGAGGGTTTCAGTTTGCGAATAGTTGGGTCTGGCTAGAACTTCCAAGTAATCCATTATTTGGTCAGCAAGCAATCGAATTAAATTTGGGAATAGACGGGATTTCTGCACCGATGATTATGCTGACCGGCATTGTAATGTTCACTGGCATTCTCGCTTCTAGATCTATACAAGAGAGCCACAAGGAGTTTTTTGTACTTTACTTTTTGTTAATTTCTGGAGTATTTGGCGTGTTTGCTTCATTAGATTTATTCTTCTTATTTTTTTTCTATGAACTTAGTGTTTTACCAATGTATCTCCTAATCGGAATATGGGGTAGTAGTACTGACTTTAAAACATTCATACGCACTAAAGAGTACGGAGCAATGAAATTAATGCTTTACCTTGTGGCAGGTAGCGTTCTAATATGGATATCCATATTAGCTATATTTACTGAATCTGGATTGGGAACATTCTCAATTCCCGCTTTAGCCAAAGTAGGATTTGACACTACTTTCCAATTGATAGTTTTTCCTCTAGTTACTTTGGGGTTTGGTATTTTGGCTGGATTGTGGCCATTTCACACTTGGTCTCCTGATGGACACGTAGCTGCGCCAACTGCTGTAAGTATGGTGCATGCCGGTGTATTAATGAAATTAGGCGCATACGGAATTATTCGGGTTGGACTGTTTCTTTTGCCTGAAGGCGCTGAACAGTGGGCCCCCGTTTTATTAGGCCTAGGCACAGTGAACGTTATATATGGCGCTTTATCTGCCCTTGGGCAACGAGACTTAAAATATGTAATAGGGTATTCATCTGTCAGCCATATGGGGTACGTATTAATGGGGATAGCAACTTTAAATGTAATTGGACTCTCTGGCGCAGTTTTACAGATGTTTTCACATGGTATTATGACCGCCCTATTTTTTGTTGTTGTTGGTGTAATTTATGAAAGAACTCACACCCGTGATATCGAGGTTTTGGAAGGGATCGCAAAACATATGGGATGGGTCGCTGTATTGTTTTTAATTGCAGGTTTAACCTCTTTAGGATTACCAGGATTATCAGGTTTTGTGGCAGAGTTACTAGTTTTCATTGGATTATTTCAAACGTATCCAATTGCTGGTATTTTAGGAATAATAGGTGCAGGGATTACAGCAATATATATTTTACGCCTAGTCGCTAAAGTATTTTTTGGCAAACTAAATGAGAAAGTTTGGAACAGTTTATTAGATAACAAATTCTCTAAACAGCCTGATTCTAATTACTGGGAACGAGCCTCTTCAGTAGTTTTAGCAATAACAATATTGATAGTTGGTTTATTCCCTTTCCCATTCATGGAGGTAATTAATACCGGGGTGAATGAAATTTTGGCGTCTATGGCTGGATCTTTATGAACAATTTAACCTTATTACTACCAGAAATTTTTGTGGTAATACTGGGCTTTAGCATCCTAACTATCGATTTCTTTATTCCTAAAAATAAAAAGTGGATACTGCCATGCTTTGCAATTTTATCCTTAACCGGAATATTGATCTTCACTTTGGTGTTTTTGTCGGGGAAAACTGATGAGCTATATGGCGGAATACTTAGAATTGATGGGTATTCTTTATTCTTTAAGTCAGCATTCTTAATCTTAGGTGGAATTCTTATTGTTTCTTCTGTCGAATATGTGAATAAAAACCTGTCTAATCAAGGTGAGTATTATTCAATATTAATTTTCACTGTTTTGGCAATGATGTTGATGTCATCATCCGGGGAGTTGTTGATGGCATATATCTCTCTTGAAGCCCTTAGTTTTGGCTTGTACGTTTTAGTTGCATTTGACCGCTATAACATTAAATCTAACGAGGCTGGGACTAAATATATAATTCTTGGCGCTTTATCATCTGCCATATTACTCTTTGGCATTAGTCAAATCTACGGGTTATTAGGAACCACTCAGTTTAATGAGATGGCAGATATTTTAGGCAATACAAGTTCAATTAACCCAGGATTGTTAATCGGCTTTTTATTTTTAATCGCAGGCCTTGGCTTTAAGGTAGCCGCAGTTCCATTTCATATGTGGGCCCCAGATGTATACGAAGGTGCGCCAACGCCCATAACGGCCCATCTGGCTGTAGGATCTAAAGCTGCTACATTTGCTTTAATATTAAGATTTTTTATAAGCGGCCTAATGCCATTAATGATAGACCTCCAAATAATACTTATTATCATGGCTGCGCTTACTATGACTTTAGGAAACCTTATGGCCCTAGTGCAGTCGAATATTAAACGGCTTCTGGCCTATTCATCTATAGGTCATGCAGGGTATTTACTTCTAGGGTTATCGGCGTTAGTCAGTATAAATCAAAGTGGCAACTTTAATTTGGCCTTTATTTCAAACACCAATTTTGTGGTGAGTGGAATTATTCTACATACGATAGCTTACGGCATATCAAATTTAGCAGCATTTTTATGCATTTCAATAATTTATAAAAAAACAGGACACGAAAATATTGAGGATTTAGCCGGTATCGGGAAGAAGTCTCCATTTCTGTCTATGGTTTTTGCAGCTTCAGTTTTTTCATTAGCTGGGTTACCTATATTTGCAGGGTTTATAAGTAAATTCTATTTATTTACGGGCGCCTCCATGCAAGGTCTTATTTGGCTTGTCGCAATTGCTATTTTCACAAGCCTAATTTCCCTGTATTACTATCTAAGAATATTAAAATATATATATATCGAAAAATCTAAAGACAGCCAACAGATCAACCTGTCTGTCATATCATTTGGCCTACTTTCAGTTTTATTTATTGCGATGATATTTATCGGCATATACCCTGCACCTTTGATGGATGCAATCCATCACGCGACAGACGCACTCAGTATGTTAAATTAATGAACCTTAAATCTATAGGGTTTGCTTTCTAAAAAATATAAAAAGAAAAGAGGATCCGATGACGTTATATATTGAACCAAATGAGGATGGGTACGGTAGGGCTATGGTGGTTTTTGCACACCCAGATGATGCTGAGTGGGGAAGCTCTGGTACCGCATCAAAGTTAGTTGCTGACAAATGGGATGTTACCTATGTGGTTTGCACAGACGGCTCAAAAGGAACTGCAAACCGTGACATTACTTCAGAACAATTATCTAAAATTAGGCACAAAGAACAAATTAATGCCGGAAAGATTATTGGCCTAAAAGATGTAGTGTTTTTGGACTATCCAGACGGGTACTTAGAACCGTCTCTTAATTTAAGGAAGGATATTGCCAGAGAAATTCGCAAACACAAACCGGGAATATTAATATGTCCATATCCAATGAGATCTTTAGATGGTCCCTATCAGGGAAGTGGACACCCTGATCACATCGCTGCTGGTGAAGCTACTCTATCAGCTGTATTTCCATCGGCAAGAGATTATTTAACTTTTCCAGATCTTTTACAGGAAGGATTAGAGCCATGGGCAGTAAAAGAAGTATGGATAGTAGGCCACCCTTCACCTGATTTATTTATCGATATATCATCAGAATTTGAAAAGTCAGTATCAGCTCTGCTTGCACATAAATCACAGATGTCCATGACTAATGATGAAGTTAGACAGCACCTTATTAAGTGGAAAGGCGCTACACAGCAAAATGACTCTGATTTTAGATTTAAAGGACGTGCACACGGACAAGGCATGAAATTCGCAGAGTCATTTAAGCGTCTACGGTATTAAATTAAACTCTTTGGGATCATGAGATAGTCTCGTCGTTAATTTTCTCGGCAAAATTTGATATTGCTGAATGATCTAACTCACCTTTTCCTTCATTAACCAATGAAACTATTATCTGCTGTACCAATGATGTAATAGGTAGGGAAACGCCAAGATCAGATCCGGTTAACATAGAATTTCGAATATCTTTATGATGTAACTTAATTCTAAATCCTGGGTTAAAATTTCCAGATATCATCATAGGACCTTTTGCGTTTAACACATTGCTCCCTGCTAACCCACCTTTTATAGCGTTAAAGACTTTTTCAGGATTAAGTCCAGCTTTTTTCACCAAAACAAGAGCTTCTGCAACTGCAGCTATATTCGTTGCAACAATGATTTGATTAGCTAGTTTGGTCGTATTCCCAGCACCATAATCGCCACATAAAACATAACTTGAGCCAATGACTTCGAATATAGATTGACTATCATCAAAAACTTTCTGTTTGCCACCAACCATAATTGCTAGAATCCCTTCGATGGCTCCTGGCTCGCCTCCACTAACAGGGGCATCCAAAAACTCTATTCCGCTTGCTTCACAAGATTGAGCGATTTTCTGAGATATTCCGGGTGCTATCGAACTCATATCAATAATAATCGCACCTTTTTTAGCTCCCACTAAAACCCCCTTGTCTCCCAATATTACAGTTTCTGAATCTGGGCCATCCGGAAGCATGGTAATCACGGCGTCCATGTTTTTAGCGCATTCTGCAGGAGTGCTTGTCTCTTTTGCGCCTAAGGCAACTAATTCCTTAACAGGTCCATTAGAGCGACTATGCACTTGCAATCCAAATCCTGCTTTAATTAAGTTCTTGGCCATGGGGTTACCCATAATCCCCAAGCCGATAAATCCAATTTGTTTTAAATCTGACAAAGGTTTCTCCTTGTTTAGATAAAAGTTTTATTAATTCATATAAAAACAGTTAAATAATTGTAACAATCTGCGTTCCAAAATACTTAAATCTTTATTACTTGGATTATAACGGTTGACGTATCTGGTGTCTCAACCTACGATGTAAATTAACATGTCTAATGTAGCACTTGTCCACTCAGTAAGCCCTCAAATATATAATGAAATTGCCGGATATACACCCAGAGGGATTTCAACTATAAACATAGATTTAACAAAAAGTTTTACTAGCCAAAAATCTCTCTTAAAAGATGTTGAGTTTATTATGCTATGCGGGAGTGTACTACCTGATGAAATAATTGAGGAACCAGACAATGTTAAGCTCATTCAATTACTATCAGCAGGGTGGGACTTCTTAAATATACCTTTAATTAAAAAGCTTAATTTGCCCGTATCCACCAATGGTGGGGCAAATTCATGGGCAGTCTCAGATCACACCATAATGTTAATACTTTCCATATATCATCATTTAGTTGAAGTCGACAAGGCTACTAGGGCGGGTAAATGGGGTTATCCTTTAGACGGGACCAATGTGTTCGAGCTATCCGGTAAAAAAGTAGGGCTGTTGGGATTAGGGAATATTGGAAAGCAAGTTGCAAAACGCTTGATACCTTTTGAAACACAAATTCAATACCACGATTTGACTCGTTTAAATAAGGATGAGGAAGATATTTTGTCAATAAATTATGTGGATTTAGAAACTTTATTTTCTACCTCAGACATTGTTAGTATTCATGTTCCCTTAGTTGATTCAACTTACCATTTAGTCGGCAAAAATCTGATTGACTTAATGAAACCTTCATCCGTAATTATAAACACAAGCCGAGGGTCCATTATCGACGAGAAGTATTTAATTGAGACACTTATTAACAAACGAATTGCTGGTGCAGGACTCGACGTTTTTGAGCAAGAACCTATAGAAAAAAATAATCCTTTACTGTTAATGGAAAATGTAATAGTTACCCCTCACTGTGCAGGAAATAACTGGGATGCTTGGGCTAGGCGAGCCAAGTTTGGTTATTCAAATATACAAAGTATAGTTAAAGGAGGCGAACCTAGGTCAATAGTGCCGCTTTGATTTTTTCTTAAATAAAATGTTACACATAGACAAAAAGATACAAAATGAGCATTAATATCAGTGTTCGAAAAAGGATTGAGGCAGGAGAACTTACATTATCGCCTCATGCTCAAAAAGCCGCTAACTCTGCAGGCAGACAAAGAATAGAAACCCCATGCAATCTGCGTACAGATTTTCAAAGAGACAGAGACCGCATAATTCATTCTAAAGCTTTTAGAAGATTGAAACACAAAACTCAGGTGTTCATATCTCCACAAGGAGACCATTATGTGACACGCCTGACGCACACTTTAGAAGTAAGTCAAATTGCAAGAACAATTTCAAGGGCCTTAAATCTAAATGAGGATTTGACAGAAGCAATAGCTTTAGGTCATGATCTTGGGCATACTCCATTTGGGCACGTAGGCGAAGATGAAATGGATATCCTAGTGAGAGGAGATGGCTTGCCCGCTACCGGTTTCAGGCATGCGCGCCAAAGCCTAAGGGTAGTAGAAACCATTGAACGGGAAGGTAATGGCCTCAATTTAACTCATGAAGTCCGGCAAGGTATCAAAAACCACTCTAAGCCTCAAGGTGATTTTATGTCCCAAAACATGGTTGAAGATCTATCTTTGGAGGCACAAATTGTACGTATATCAGATGCAATAGCTTACCTCAACCATGATCTACTAGATGCATTTAGAGCAAATGTTTTAGAGCCTGGAGATATACCAAAATCTATCTTTTTACATTTAGGGGCATCTCATGGGGAAAGAGTCGATACAATAGTTAATGATATTGTTAAAGAATCTTGGTATGTATCTGGAATAAATACAATTAAATCAGTAGATAATGATCCTAAATGCATGATCAAAATGGGCAATAATATTCGACATGTAGTTAACGAATTTAGAAGCTTTATGTTCAATCGGGTTTATGTTCCAGAAGACAAAGGCAAGCAAGGCCATACAGCAAGAGAAATTATACGATTACTTTTTAATTATTATTTAAAAAATCCTGAAAGTGTCCCTGAACAATACAGCAGAATAAACAGTGATAGAGAGCAAGCAGCCGTGGATTATATAAGCGGAATGACTGACCAATATGCTATAAATACAGCTGAAAAAATGCAAAAAGGGATAGGGTTAGCATTACGTGAAGGTGTTTCTTAGAAAATTATTTGCATGGCATCTTTATTTAAGCAGAAGGATCGTTGATACCAAGTGACACTAGTTGATGAAATAAAATCTCGCCTTGACATCGTAGATGTTGTGTCAGGATATATTGGCTTGATACAAGCAGGAGGTAATTTTAAAGCTCCCTGTCCATTTCATGATGAAAAGACTCCCTCATTTATTATCAATCCAGGCCGACAAACATGGCATTGTTTTGGGGCATGTTCGACGGGGGGTGATTTAATTTCGTTTGTAATGAAAAGAGAGTCCTTGGAATTTGGCGAAGCAATTAAACTGCTTGCAGATAGAGCTGGAGTTTCAATAGGAACTCCGAATATTAAGACAAAATCCACATCTTTATACGAAATAAATGAATCGGCATCTAAATTTTTTTCTAACCTTCTATACTCAACAACGGGTGAAATTGCACGAGATTATCTAAAGTCTCGTGGAATAGATCAATTAACTGCACAAAGCTTTGGCCTGGGCGTAAGTCCGTCCTCAGCCACTAAGCCAAATCTTTACGCTCACCTTAAAGCAGAAGGGTTTAATGAAGAACAAATCCTAGAATCTAAATTAATTAATAAATACGAGGATGGAAATGTTGGAGAATTCTTCAGGAACCGAATAATGTTTCCTATTAGAAACCGCCGAGGCAAGATCGGAGGGTTTGGGGCGAGATCATTTGACAACTCAGAGCCCAAATATATCAACACCCCTAAAACAGATGCTTTTGATAAGAGCAGCATTCTCTATGCATTAGACATTTCACATCAATCTATAATTGCTGAACGACAAGCAATTGTTGTAGAAGGATACATGGACGTTATCGCTGCTCATCAAAATGGTAATAATAACGTCGTAGCCTCTATGGGAACAGCTGTTACAGACACACAGCTTTCGCAAGTAAAATCGTTGTGCGACACACTCATTCTTGCCCTTGACCCTGATACTGCAGGCAAAGAAGCAACGTTAAGAAAATTGGAAGAGGTCTTAATACATTCAGCTGACAAAAATATGATGGGTTTTAATCGACGGATTGGTCCAATTATTCGAAGAGATTCGGTCGAAATCAAGATATGCCTCTTACCGGAAGGCAGTGATCCAGATGAATTAATAAGAAATGATCTCCCATTATGGGGGAAGCACATTAAAGAATCAGTTACGGCACAGGAATTTATGATTGAATCATTGCCACTTCGTTTCGACCTACAATCTGGATCCGGCAAAACATCTGCCTTAGAGTGGGTATCTAGACTAATTTATGCCTCGAATCCATTTGACCAACAAAGATACAAAGACAAGATCGCCGAAAAATTAGACATTAATTCAAGCAAGCTTGATCCTATATTACGTGAAATGGGAAGGAAATCTAAAAATTACAGAGGCGCAAGAAACCCTAAGCGATCACAATACAGTAGATCAGAAAATATAACTTCCCGCGAAATTACTCTTTCTGAGGTTTCTCTAGACGAATATACCCTTGCAATTATGCTTAAATCACCAAATTTAACAGAGATTCCTGACAACTTCTCTTCTGAATATTTTATTCGAAGTGAGGACAGAGAGATATTTACCCAATGGCTGAAGACAGGTAAAATAGAAGTGTTAAAATCAATTATAGATGATTCCCTTAAGCCTAGGCTTGAACAAATTTTAGATATTCAACTGAAACCTATCGATTTAAGGCAGTCAACTAACAGTTTAAAACAATGCTTTTCCCGGATTGAAGAAAGGCATTTAAGAAAACTACAAGAAGGATTATTGTCTGCTGAATCTTCATTTACTGGATCAAAAGGCCTAGAAGAGGCAATTGTGGAAATGAACAGGCGACTCAAAGAAATTCACTCTCAACGAGGATAATTACATAATGGACCAAGACCGTGTTAATGAAAATATAAGCCAAGATGAAGAAGCAAGTTTAATAAAAGGCCTTGTTGATAACGCTACTGGACCTGGTGATTTCAATCGACTTAATAATGAAGACGTCGATGGAGCCGATCTTATAAATTTGCCGGATCGCTCACTAGGCAACGTGGCAGGGG